>NZ_JBEYVC010000080.1:0-44350 GCF_040643855.1 Streptomyces sp. NPDC047072
TCGCGTTCCATGGCGGCGTCGCCGAGCGAGACGACGCCGACGGGCCGGCCGTCCTCGACGACCGGGATCCGGCGTACGGAGTGCTCGCGCATGAGTCCGACACGCTGTTCGTGGTCGCGGCCGGCAACGACGGCGAGTTCGGCGAGGGAACCGTCGGCTCGCCCGGCAGCGCCGACGCCTCGCTCACCGTGGGCGCCGTCGACAAGTCCGACAAGCTGGCCGAGTTCTCCAGCCGCGGCCCGACCGCCGGCGACCGCGGGGTCAAGCCCGACCTGACCGCGCCGGGTGTCGCCATCACCGCGGCCGCGGCGGCGGGCAGCGTCCTGGAGGGCGCGGTCCCCTCCGACGTGCCCGGCTATCTCACGCTCGACGGCACCTCCATGGCCACCCCGCATGTCGCGGGCGCCGCCGCGATCCTGGCCCAGCAGCACCCCGACTGGGACGGCGAGCGCATCAAGGCCGTCCTCACCGGCTCCACCGAGCCGGGGACGTACAGCTCCTTCCAGCAGGGCACGGGTCGCACCGACCTGGTGCGGGCGCTGGACCAGAACGTCATCACCCAGCAGGGGCCGCTCGACTTCGGCGAGCAGCAGTGGCCGCACGACGACGACAAGCCGGCGACCAAGCAGCTCACCTACCGCAACCTCGGTACCGAGCCGGTCACCCTCGACCTCGCCCTCGACGCGTACGCGGCGGACGGAAAGCCCGCCGCCGAGGGCATGTTCACCGTCTCCCCGCGGCGGATCACCGTCCCGGCGGGCGGCGAGGCGACCGCCGACGTCACCGCGGACACCCGGGCCGGCACCGCCGACGGCAGCTTCGGCGGCTCGGTCTCCGCGACCTCCGCCGACGGCAAGGTGCGGGTGCGGTCCGCCTTCGGCGCCGTACGCGAGGTGGAGTCGTACGACCTGACGCTCAGGCACCTCGACGAGAACGGCGCCCCGACCGGCGACGCCGTCACGTCGGTGTCGGGCTTCGCTAACGACTTCTACGCCGACTACGCCGACGCCGAGGACGGCGAGTTGACGGTACGGCTGCCGAAGGGCGACTACGTCGTCAACGGGATGATCCACCCGGACTCCACGTCGGCCACCCACGCCATCCTGGCCGAGCCGAAGGTGCGGGTGGACAAGGACACCACGATCACCGTGGACGCCCGGCAGGCGAAACCCGTGGACATCACCGTGCCGGACCCGACGGCCGAGAACTTCGACGCCACCGTCGTCATCGGCTACGAACGTGGCGAGAACCTGCGCAAGGGACTCCTCGAGTACGTGATGCCGACCTACGAGGGCGCGCGGTTCGGCCGGCTCGGCGGCGGGGAGCCCGTGGACGGGCTCTACTCCCTCTTCTCCGGCGGCTGGGCGGGCAAGGACGCCCAGGGGCGGCCGGTCGGCTACCACCTGGCCTGGCAGCGGGAGAACACCCTCGACGGCATCACCGCCACGGTCACGCCCGACCAGCTCGCCAAGATCGACCTGGAGGTGGGCGAGCCGGTCGACGGCCGTCGCATCCAGGTCATGGTGAGCCCGCATCTCCCGGACGGCGGCTTCGTGTTCCCGTACAGCGACCAGCGCGGTGGCCTGCCGTACCGCAGTACCGAGTACGTCCTCGCGAACGGCGTGAAGTGGTCGGTGCGCACCTGGCAGGTCTCCGGCGAGGGCCACGCCTCCCGCTTCGAGAACTTCCTGATGCACATGCCGCAGAGCTGGCAGGCCGGTCGCACCTACCGGGAACGCTTCAACGCAGGCGTCTTCGGCCCGGTCCTCAACGCCGCCGGACAGCCGGGCCCGCTCAACGGCTATCCCGGTGTCGTCCGCTACGGCGATGTCATCCGCGCCTACGTCCCGCTGTTCGGCGACGGATCCGGGCACTGGGGCATCAGCGACACGACCTCGTCGACGGCCTCGCTGGAGGCCGGGGGGAAGGAGATCCCGGACGGCTACGGCATCTCGCCGGCCGACGACGTCACCGAGTACACGGTCCCGGCCGGGACCGACACGTACAAGCTGACCGTCGACAACACCCGTGATCCCGCGGTCTATCCGACCAGCACCCACGTACGGGCGGAGTGGACCTTCCGGTCCGCGACGACCCCCGAGGACGAGCCCGCCGTACAGCCGCTGTCGGTGATCCGCTTCTCCCCCGCCCTCTCGCTGTCGAGCACGGCGAAGGCGGGCGAACGGTTCAGGGTGCCCTTCACCATCGAGGGCGCGGCGGCCGGACAGAAGCCGAGCAGGCTCGCCTTCCAGGTGTCGTACGACGACGGGAAGACCTGGCAGCCGACCAGGACCGTCGGCAGGCAGCTCCTGCTCCAGCACCCGGCGACGCCCGGCTCGGTCTCCCTGCGGGCCGAACTGGCCGACCGCGCCGGCAACAAGCTGGTGCAGACGATCGAGCGCGCCTACCTCACCACCGGGTAACCCCCGCACGACCCGGGACGGCCTCAGGGCCGTCCCGGGATTTAATCGTTTCAGATCCATGTCGGATCGTGTTCCGCAGACCCATTGACCACATGTGCACCGGAGTCCTAGCCTCCGGGAAACCTTCTTGAAACCTTTCACCAACCGAGGGTGCACATGTCCCAGGGTCTGTCGCGTCGAAGACTTCTCCAGCTCGGGGGCGCCACCGCGGCCTCGGTCGTCCTGACCGGTCCTGCGGCGTTCGCCGCCGACAGTCCGCGCGCCGCCGGCCGGCCTCCGGTGCCGACCGGGACCCTGACCGACCTGCTGCCGCAGGCGCTCACCGCGGGCCCCGGGCAGCGCCCGCGGTTCAGCTGGGAGGTGCCCGACTTCGGCGCCGGCACCCTCCAGCGCGCCTACCAGCTCCAACTGGCCGCCACTCCGGGCGGTTTCGAGGACGACCGGCTCGTCTGGGACTCGGGGAAGCGGACCTCGGCCGCCTCCACCGCCGTACCGTACGAAGGACCGGCCCTCCAGCCCCGTACCGCCTACTGGTGGCGGGTCTCCAGCTGGGGCGAGAAGCGGTCCGCCTGGTCCGCGCCGACCCTGCTCGCCACGTCGGTCGAGGACCAGTGGGAGGCCGACCCGATCTGGGTGCCGGGCGGGCCGGTCATGACCGACGGCACCCTCGCCGCCCGGCTGAAGATCACCGCCGTGGCCGCCGGGGTGTGGTTCCGGGCCGCGAACACCGCCAACAACTACATGTGGCAGCTGCGTGCCGGCAGCCCCGGCGTGCTGCGCAAGCACATATGCGTGAACGGCACGTACACCGTCCTCGGCGAGGTGAAGCTGCCGTTCGCCGTCACCACCGGGGACTGGCTGGACCTCGCCGTCACCATGACGGGCTCGACCTTCACCACCACGGTGAACGGCACCGTCGTCGACACCACCACCGACACCCGCTACGCCTCCGGCAACATCGGCCTGCGCAACGGTCTCACCGAGTCGCAGGTCTACGACCGGGTCACGTTCACCGCCGCCGACGGCACCGTCCTGCTCGACGACGACTTCGCCTCCGACAAGGGCACCTTCTCCGCCGGGACGGTCTCCGGCGGCCTCCTCACCTTCCCCACCGGCGCCTCCTCGCTCTCCTCCTACGGGGCCGACGACACCTGGGCGCTGCTGCGCCACGAGTACGCGACTGCGCCCGGCAAGGAGACAGCGGCCGCCGTCCTGTACGTCGCGGCCACCTCGCCGGACGCCTCACGGCAGTACGTCGCGAAGGTGTGGAGCAACGGCTCGGTCGTCGGCCACGCCTCCGTACGGTCCGGCACCGGCACCGCCTACCAGGCGTTCGACATCACCTCCACCCTGCGCGACGGCGCGGCCAACGCGCTCGCCGCGCTGTGCTGGACCACCTCGGAGCAGAGGTTCCTGGCCCAGCTGGAGATCACGTACACCGACGGCAGCCGCACCACCGTCGCCTCGGGCGACGGGTGGAAGGCGCGCCGCCAGGCCGGACTGCTGCCGTCGAAGGGCAGCGCGGGCAGCAGCTACTACACGGTCCCGCAGGAGTACTGGGACCTGCGGCAGGAGCCGGTCGGCTGGACCCTGCCCGGCTTCGACGACGGCGGCTGGCTCGCCCCGGTCGTCCGTACGGCGATCAACTCTCTCGTGCCCGCCGCGATCGAGCCCGTCCGGCTGCACGACGTCACGCCTGCCTCCGTCACCCAAGTCGCCGCCGGGCGCTGGCTGGTGGACCTCGGCCGGGAGATCGTCGGCGGTCTTGCCCTGGAGGTCACCGGCGCCGCGGGCGACACGATCGAGGTGCGGCTCGGCGAGGAGCTGAACTCCGACGGCACCGTCAAGTACCAGTTGCGCGCCACCAACACCTACCGCGAGGTGTGGACCCTGCGCGACGGCGCGCAGCGCTTCGAGCACTGGGGGTACCGCGGCTTCCGCTGGGCGGAGTTGCGTACCTCGCTGGATCTGTCCGGCGCGGTCGTCAAGGGGCGTTCCTGGAAGCTGGATTGGGACGCCTCCGAGGTCTCCTTCAGCAGTTCCGACCCCGCGCTCGACCGGGTCTGGGAGCTGTGCCGGTACTCCATCGAGGCCACCCGCGGCGACCTCTACACCGACACGCCCACCCGTGAACGCGGCCCCTACGAGGGCGACGCGCTGATCAACCAGCTCTCGGAGTACGGCGTCCAGCGCTCCTTCGCGCTGGCCCGCTGGTCGAACGACTACCTGGTCCGCAAGGGGACTTGGCCCACCGAGTACCGGCTGATGTGCGCGCTGTCCGCGTGGGAGGACTACCTCGCCACCGGTGACGACCGCCAACTGGCCAAGGACTACGACCTGTTGGCGGCGAAGAACCTCACGTCGTTCCTCGACTCGCGGGGCCTGGTGAGCAAGGCGCCGGGCAGCAGCAGCCAGGATCTGGGCGACCTCGTCGACTGGCCGGTCGCCAGCCGCGACGGCTATGTCTTCACCAACGTCAACACCGTCGTCAACGCCTTCCAGTACGCGGCCTTCGACGCCCTCGCCCGCTGTGCGACGGCGCTGGGCAAATCCGCCGACGCCCAGGCACTGCGGTCCCGCGCCGACACCCTCGCCTCGGCCATGCGCACCACCCTGCTCGACAGCACGGCCGGCCGGTTCCTCGACGGCGAGGGCACCACGCACAGCGCCCAGCACGCCACCGCGTTCCCGGTCGCGCTCGGTGTCGCGGACCCCCTGGACGACGCGGTACGGGCCCGGCTCGGCGACACGCTCGCCGCGGGCGGGATGCGGGTGAGCGTGTACGGGGCGCAGTTCCTGCTCGACGCCCTGTTCCGGCTCGGCCGGTCCGACGCCGCGCTCGCGCTGCTCACCTCGACGGCCACCAACTCCTGGCTGCACATGCTGGATTCGCTGAAGGCCACGATCGTCACCGAGGCCTGGGATCCCGCGCTGAAGTCCAACATGACGTTCTCGCACGCCTGGGCCTCGGCGCCGGCCAACGCGATCGCCCGGCACGTGCTCGGCGTCCGGGTCAGCGCGCCGGGTGCGGCGGAGTTCCTGGTCCGGCCGCGCACCGGTGCGCTGACCGAGGTGACGGGGAGGGTGCCGTCGGTGCGCGGACCGGTCGAGGTCGCCGTACGCCGGTCGGCGGACGCTCATACGATCCGGGTGACGGTGCCGCCCAACTCCCGTGCGGTGCTGGAGGTGGAGATCGGCACGGCTTCGGCCGCGGAGTACCGGGTGACGGCTTGCGCCCCGGGCGGACAAGGACAGCCGGCGGTACGGCCGTTCACCGATCTCACCGGCACGGTGCTGCGGATCGGGCCGGTCGGGTCGGGGACGACGACGGCCGAACGCACCGGGGCTTGAGCTCCGGGGCTTGACGGCTAGGTGCTGTCCGCCGTGGCAGCGCTGGGTGCCTCGGTGCCCGCGCTGCCGAACCGGATCCCCTTGGCCTCCTTGCCGACCGCGCTGAGCACGATCACCGCGACCAGGGCGGGGAGGACGGTCCAGGTCATCGCCGCCGGATAGCCGTGGCGGTCCGCGAGGGCCTCCTGGATCGGCAGATTGAGCGCGGCGATGAGGTTGCCGAGCTGGTAGGTGACGCCCGGGTAGAAGCCGCGGATCGTGTCCGGGCTCATCTCCGTGAGGTGCGCGGGGATGACGCCCCAGGCTCCCTGCACGCAGACCTGCATCAGGAAGGAGGAGAGCATCAGCCAGCCCACGGTCGTGGAGAGCACGAAGAAGGGCACCACGACCAGACCGGCGGTCGCCGCGACCATGATGGTGCGACGGCGGCCCAGCTTCTCGGAGTAGGCGCCGAGGAGCACGCCCCCGATGATCGCCCCGATGTTGTAGACCACCGCGATGGCGATGGACGTGTCCGGGGAGAGCCCCAGGCCCTTCTTGACGAAGGTCGGGTAGATGTCCTGGGTGCCGTGCGACATCCAGTTGAAGGCGGTCATCAGCGCCACGAGGTAGACGAAGCGCCGCAGCACGGCCGGGTTCCGGAACACCCGGTGCGCGGGGGTGCGGTTGAGCGCCACGCTCTTCTCCCACACCTCGCTCTCCTCCACCCGGGTGCGCACCAGCAGGGCGACCAGAGCGGGCACCAGGCTGAAGGCGAACAACCCCCGCCAGCCGAAGGCGGGTTCGATGACGAAGAAGGCCACGGCGGCGAGAAGGTACCCCAGCGAGTAGCCACTCTGCAGCAGGCCCGAGAAGAAGCCGCGCCGGGCGACCGGGATCTTCTCCATGGCGAGGGCGGCGCCCAGGCCCCACTCGCCGCCCATGCCGATGCCGTACAGCAGCCGCAGCACCAGCAGCACGGTGTAGTTCGGTGCGAAGGCGCAGGCGAATCCGACGATCGAGTAGAAGACCACGTCGACCATGAGCGGCACGCGGCGGCCGCGCCGGTCCGCCCACAGGCCGAAGACGAAGGCACCGACCGGCCGCATCACAAGAGTTGCGGTGGTCAGGAACGCCATGTCGGTCAGGGAGACGTGGAAGTCGTCGGCGATCTCGCTGTAGACGAGGACCACGAGGAAGTAGTCGAAGGCGTCCATCGCCCAGCCCAGATAGGCCGCGACGAAGGCGTTGCGCTGATCTCTCGTCAGACCCGTCGCCTGTTCCCGGACGGTCTTCAGCATGCCGACCCTCCTGCCGTTTCGCAGGTCAGGCTAGGTGCGGGAGCAAAGCCGGACAACGCATGGAGAGCAAAGCGCGCACCACAATTCCCCAAAACCGCCGGTTCGTCGACTCGGCCGAACTCCACCTACCTCGCGTCGAGCAGGGCTGGGCACACTGAGGCGTTGGACAACATGACCGACCGGCCTCGGGGGGACTTGGGTGATCGGCAAACGCCGTACGGCCAGGAGACGTTCGACGGTAGTCGCCTCGGTGGTGAGTCTGCTCGTCGGGACGGCACTGGCGGTGTCCTCCGGTGGCGCGGCCGCGACACCCGCCGCCTCCGTCTCCGGCGCGGCCGCCGCCCTGGAGTCGCTCGGGATCGCCGGGACGGCCTGGGCCGTGGACGAACGCACCGGGAAACTGCGGGTGCTCGCCGACTCCGCGGTCACGGACGCCGACCTGGCCCGACTGCGCCGTATCGACGGGGACTTCGCCGGTGCCGTCACCGTCGAGCGGCTCGACGGCCGACTGCGCACCCTCCTCTCGGGCGGCGACGGCATCTACACCACGGCCTGGCGCTGTTCGGCGGGGGTGAACGTACAGAGCGGCTCCACCTACTACTTCGTCACCGCGGGGCACTGCACCGACGGCGCGTCCACCTGGTACACCGGCTCCACCATGACCACGGTGATCGGCACCACCGTGGGCACGAGCTTCCCCGGTGACGACTTCGGAGTCGTCCGGTACTCCAACCCGGCCGTACCGCACCCCGGCACGGTCGGGGCCGTCGACGTCACCGGGACCGCGACCGCGTACCTCGGCCAGAGCGTCTGCCGGCGAGGAGCGGCCACCGGTGTCCACTGCGGTGTGGTCACCGGGCTGAACGCGACGGTCGACTACAGCGGCGGAGACGTCGTCAGCGGGCTGATCCAGACCAACATCTGCGCCGAGCCCGGCGACAGCGGCGGCCCGCTCTACGCCGGCGACAAGATCCTCGGCATCCTCTCCGGCGGCTCCGGCGACTGCACCTCCGGCGGCCGGACCTATTACCAGCCGATCCAGGAAGTACTCAACGCCTACGGCCTGTCCGTCTACTGACGAGGCATCAGGAGAGGAACGACAGCCGGACCCGCCTCTGCGGGTTGTCACGGTTCGTGTCGACCAGGCACACCGACTGCCAGGTCCCCAGTTCCAGCCGGCCGTCGAGGACCGGCAGGGTCGCATGCGGGGGCACGATCGCCGGGAGGACGTGGTCGCGGCCGTGGCCGGGGGTGCCGTGGCGGTGCTGCCAGCGGTCGTCCGCGGGCAGGAGGGTGTGCAGGGCGGCGAGGAGGTCGTCGTCGCTGCCGGCGCCCGTCTCGATGATGGCGACGCCCGCGGTGGCGTGCGGGACGAAGATGTTGAGCAGGCCGTCGCGGCCGGCCGCGACCTCGCGCAGGAAGGACTCGCAGTCGCCGGTGAGGTCGACGATCCGTTCGGTGGAGCCGGAGGAGACGTTCAGGACTCGGGTGGTGAAGGCGTCTGACATGTCTCCATCCTCGCCCCTCCGGCACCGCGGACCCGTCATCCAAGGCCCACCTCTCGATACGGCAGGTCCATTCCGCGAGACACCATTGACCGTGGACACACCATCTGGCTACGTTCTGCCCCATGTTGCGTTCAGCCCTGCTCACCACGCGCGGTCACATCGACCTGCTGCGGGTGGCCTCCGCCGCGTGTCGCCGCGGCTGCTGACGCCCTTTTCCCCTCAAGCCTGAACGCCACCGCTCCGGCACGCCCCGTCGCGATCCGGCGCCCCTGACGCGCACCCCCGCACTCCTCCGGCAGCGCTTCTCCCCGTGGAGCCCCCATGAGCATCAGCCACGCCCCACCCAGCCCTCCCGGGCCGGATATTCCCGATATATCGAGTCCGGACACAGTCCCCGTCGACCTCGAACCGATCGTCCCCAGCTCCTCCCGCCGCACCCGCGTCCCCCGCTGGCTGCGCCGCACCACCGGCCCGGTCCTGCTGCTGATCCTGTGGCAACTCCTCAGCTCCACCGGCGTGCTGGCGTCCGACGTGCTCGCCTCCCCCGGCCGTATCGCCCAGGTCGCGGGCGATCTGATCGCCGACGGCTCACTGGCCGACGCCATGACGACCTCGCTCCAGCGGGTCGCGGCCGGTCTCGTCCTCGGCACCCTGATCGGCACCGGACTCGCCCTCGTCTCGGGCCTGTTCCGGATCGGTGAGGACATCGTGGACGCGCCGGTGCAGATGCTGCGGACCGTGCCGTTCGTGGGGCTGATCCCGCTGTTCATCATCTGGTTCGGTATCGGCGAGGCGCCCAAGATCGCCATCATCACGCTGGGCGTGACCTTCCCGCTCTACCTCAACGTGTACGCCGGCATCCGCGGCGTGGACGCCCAGCTGATCGAGGCCGGCGAGTCCCTCGGGCTCTCCCGGTGGGGGCTCGTCCGGCACGTCGTCCTGCCGGGCGCGCTGCCCGGCGCCATGACCGGCCTGCGCTACTCGCTCGGCATCGCCTGGCTCGCCCTGGTCTTCGCCGAGCAGGTCAACGCGGACTCCGGCATCGGCTTCCTCATGGTGCAGGCGCGCGACTTCCTGCGGACCGACGTGATCGTGGTCTGCCTGATCGTCTACGCCTTCCTCGGCCTGCTGGCCGACTTCGTCGTCCGCTCCCTCGAAAGGCTGCTGCTGCAATGGCGACCGACGTTCACCGGCCGGTGACCACGCACGCGGTGCGCGTCGAGGGGCTGACCCGCTCCTTCGACGGCCGCGCCGTCCTCCACGACCTCGAACTCACTGTCCGGCCGGGCGAGTTCGTGGCCCTCCTCGGCCGCAGCGGCTGCGGCAAGTCCACGCTGCTGCGCATCCTCGCCGGTCTCGACCGCGACATCGAGGGCACCGTCCTGGTCCCCCGCCGCAAGGCGGTCGCCTTCCAGGCGCCCCGGCTCATGCCGTGGAAGAAGGTGTGGCGCAACGTCCTGCTGGGCCTGCCCGGCAAGCCCGAACGCGCCGTCGCCGACCGGGCCCTGGAGGAGGTCGGCCTGAGTCACCGCAGCGACGCCTGGCCCAAGACCCTCTCCGGCGGCGAGGCCCAACGCGCCTCGCTGGCACGGGCGTTGGTCCGCGAGCCCGATCTCCTGCTGCTCGACGAGCCGTTCGGCGCGCTCGACGCGCTCACCCGGATCAAGGCCCAGCGTCTGGTCGGGGAGTTGTGGCAGCGCAGGGGGTGCGCGGTGCTGCTGGTGACGCACGACGTCGAGGAGGCCGTCCTGCTCGCCGACCGGGTCCTCGTGATGGACGAGGGCGTCATCGCGCACGAGCGCACGATCGACCTGGACCGCCCGCGCGACCTCACCGATCCGCGCTTCGCCCGGCTGCGCGGTGAACTCCTGGAACTCCTCGGCGTCGACACCGCCGCCGAAGCCGCCTGAACTCCCCCACATCTGACGTACGTTCACAGATCGGATCCCCATGCGACGCCGCCTCGTCCCCGCCGCACTGCTCCTCCCCTTCGCCCTCCTGCTCACCGCGTGCGGCGGCAACGCCTCCGCCGGCGTCGGCTCCGACACCGACGGCAAGGGCTCGGTGACCCTCGACGTCGGTGACCAGAAGGGTGGTTCGGAGGCGATCCTGCGGGCCGCCGGTGAACTGAAGGACCTCGACTACAAGATCAAGTGGTCCACTTTCACCTCCGGTCCGCCGCTGCTGGAGGCCGTCAACGCCGGGGCCGTCGATATCGGCGGAGTGGGCAACACGCCTCCGGTGTTCGCCGCGGGGGCCGACTCGAAGATCAAGGTGGTGGCCGCCTGGCACGGCACGTCCAAGGGGGACGCGATACTCGTACCCAACGGCTCCAAGCTGACGGACACCCAAGACCTCAAGGGCAAGTCCGTGGCCGTGGCGCAGGGTTCCTCCGCCCACTACCAGCTGGTCGCGTCCCTCAAGGCGGCCGGGCTGAGCCTGAGCGACGTGAAGGTCAAGTACCTCCAGCCGGCCGACGCGCTGGCCGCGTTCACCTCCGGCAAGGTCGACGCGTGGGCCGTCTGGGACCCGTACACCTCGCAGATCCTGAAGTCGAAGCAGGGCAGCGTCCTGACCACCGGCGACGGCATCACCAACGGGCTCACCTTCCAAGTCGCGGCGCCGAGCGCGCTGACGGACGCGAAGAAGGCCGCGGCCGTCAAGGACTACCTGGAGCGGCTGCGGCGCGCGTACACCTGGGTCTACTCGCACGAGGACGAGTGGGCCAAGGTCTGGGCGAAGGAGACCGGGCTGCCCGAGGACGTGGCGCTGGCCGCGGTGAAGCGCACCTACACCACCCGGGTCGCGGTCGCCGTCGACCCGCCGCTCATCGCCTCCGAGCAGGAGATCGCGGACACGTTCACCGGTCTGAAGCTGATCCCGCGCAAGGTCGACTTCGCGAAGTTCACGGACACGCGGTTCAACGGAAGCCTTCCGCCGTCGACCTCGGCCGCGCGCCCGTCGGAAGGCTGAGCCCCGGGAAGATCCTCGGCCTCGCGACGGTTGGTAGAAACGTGAACAACACACGCGAGGTCGAGGTCGTCGTCATAGGCGCCGGTCAGGCGGGTCTGTCCAGCGCCTATCACCTGCGTCGCACCGGTTTCGAGCCGGAGCGGGACTTCGTGGTGCTGGACCACGCCCCCGGACCGGGCGGCGCCTGGCGGTTCCGCTGGCCCTCACTGACGTACGGCAAGGTGCACGGCATGCACGCGCTGCCGGGCATGGAGCTGACGGGCGCCGATCCCGGGCGGCCGTCGTCCGAGGTGATCACCGAGTACTTCACGGCGTACGAGGAGACCTTCGGGCTTCGGGTACGACGGCCCGTGGACGTCCTCGCCGTACGCGAGGGCGACGGCGGCCGGCTCCTTGTCGAGACCTCGGACGGGGACTGGTCGACGCGGGCCCTGATCAACGCGACGGGCACCTGGGACCGGCCGTTCTGGCCGCGCTATCCCGGGCAGGAGACCTTCCGGGGGCGGCAGTTGCACACCGCGCAGTACCCGGGGCCCGAGGCGTTCGCCGGGTTGCGGGTGGTCGTGGTCGGCGGAGGCGCGTCCGGTACGCAGCATCTGATGGAGCTCGCCCCGTACGCGGCCGCGACCACCTGGGTGACCCGGCGCGAGCCGGTGTTCCGCGAGGGGCCGTTCACCGAGGAGTTCGGCCGGGCGGCCGTGGCGCTCGTCGAGGAACGGGTCCGGCAGGGGCTGCCGCCGCGCAGTGTCGTCTCGGTGACGGGGCTGCCGCTCAACGATGCGATCCGGCAGGCGCTGGCCGACGGAGTCCTGGACCGACAGCCCATGTTCGACCGGATCACTCCCGACGGTGTGGAGTGGGCGGACGGCCGACACGTGGACGCGGACGTCATCCTCTGGGCGACCGGTTTCCGCGCCGCGATCGACCACCTCACCCCCCTGAAACTGCGCGAGCCGGGCGGCGGCATCCGCGTCGACGGCACCCGCGCGGTCGCCGACCCCCGCGTCCACCTCGTCGGCTACGGCCCGTCGGCCAGCACGATCGGCGCCAACCGCGCGGGCCGGGCAGCCGTACGGGACATCAGAAGGCTGCTGGCGGGAGAGCCGGGCGGAGGGAACGGGCCACGACGGGCACAGGAGCCGGCCGAACCGTCCCGGCCCACCGAACCGGTAGCCGTCTGACAGCCCGCCCGGCGATCGAGGACCGCTCCACCGCGGCCGGTTGGGCAGGGCCGCCCGGCCTCCACAGCGCAGGTGCACGCGACGGCCCTGCCGCCCCGCCCCTCCCCTCCCCTCCTGCGCAGCCCCTCCCGTCACCCCGACGTCTTCGCCCCCGCCCGCTGCACCTTGTTGAACTCGGCCACGTTCCGCTGGTGTTCCTCGAAGCTCGCCGTGAAGCGGGTGTCGCCCGGCTTCACGGTGACGAAGTACAGCCAGTCGCCCGGCGTCGGCGAGATCGCGGCGCGCATCGCGTCCTCGCCCGGATTGTCGATCGGGGTCGGCGGCAGCCCCATGCGCTGGTACGAGTTGTAGGGGCTGTCGACCCGGGTGTCCGCGCCGGTCGTCCGCAGCGTGGAGCGGTTCAGCGCGTAGTTGATCGTGGAGTCCATCTGCAACGGCATCCCGCGCTCCAGCCGGTTGAAGATGACCCGGGCCACCCGCCCCATGTCGGCCTTGGTCGCCGCCTCCGCCTGGACGATGCTCGCGATGGTGACGGCCTGGTAGACGTTCATCGCGTTGCGCTGCGCGCCCGCCGCGATCGGGGCGCCGTTGAACTTCTTGTTCGCCGTGTTGACCATGAACGACAGCAGCGACTCGGGTGTCCTCTTCTTCCCGTTCAGTTCCAGCGGGTACGTCGCCGGGAAGAGGAATCCCTCGGGGTTGCCCTCCGCGTCGTTCGGCAGCTTCAGGGCCGCCTTGCCCACCGCCTTCTTCGCGGTGCCGACGGGCAGGGCGAGCGCCTTGTCGACGGCCTGGTAGATCTGCCCGGCACGCCAGCCCTCCGGGATCATCAACGTGGTGGGTTTCTTCTCGGCGAGCCCGTCACCGCTGTCGAGCGTCAGCAGCGGCACCGCCACGGCGGTACCGGCCACGACGGCCCCGGTCGCGATGAGGACGAGACGGCCTCTGCGCGTCAGTCGAATCGTGCTCCGTGGCGGAGTGTTCTGGTACATGCGGGCACGGTAACCCGCATATCGTCACAAACCCGGCATATTTTCAGTTTGTCGGTTCCAGTTTCAGCTGGTCGGTTCCAGTTGGGCATCTCGGCGTACGAGCGCCGCGTACCGTCCGTCCCGGTCGAGCAGTTCCTCGTGCGTACCGCGCTCGGCGACCCGCCCGGAGTCGAGGACCACGATCTGGTCGGCGCTGCGGATCGTGGACAGCCGGTGGGCGATGGTCAGTGTGGTGCGGTTGGCCGACAACGCGTCGATGGCCTCCTGCACGGCGTGCTCGGTGCGGGTGTCCAGCGCGCTGGTCGCCTCGTCCAGGATGAGGACGGGCGGGTCCCGCAGAATGGTCCGCGCGATGGCCAGGCGCTGCTTCTCCCCGCCGGAGAACCGGTGTCCGCGCTCGCCGACCACGGTGTCGTACCCGTCGGGCAGCGACGCGATGTGGTCGTGGATCTGCGCCGCGCGTGCCGCCTGCTCCAGCTCCTCGTCGGTGGCGTCCGGCTTGGCGAAGCGGAGGTTGTCGGCGACCGAGGCGTGGAAGAGGTACGTCTCCTGCGAGACGACCCCGACGGCCCGGGCGAGGGTGTCGAAGTCGAGGTCGCGGACGTCGACCCCGTCGAGGGTGACCCGGCCGCCCGTCACGTCGTAGAGCCGCGGCACGAGGTACCCGAGCGTGGACTTGCCCGCACCGGTCGGACCGACGACCGCGAGACTGCTCCCGGCCGGGACGTCGATGTCGATGCCGTCGAGGATCGGGCCCCCCTTGCCGTCGTAGCGGAACTCGACGTTCTCCAGCCTGACCTCGCCCTTGACGCGGTCGAGGTGGACCGGGTTCTCCCGCTCGGTGATGTCGATCGGCAGGTCGAGGTACTCGAAGATGCGCTGGAAGAGGGCGAGCGAGGTCTGGATCTGGACGCCGGTCGACAGCAGGCTCACGGCCGGGCGGAACAGGCCCTGCTGGAGCGAGACGAAGGCGACGATGGTGCCGATGGAGATGCTGGGGCCGCCGGCCTGGAGGGTGACCCCCGCGGCCCAGTAGATGACGGCGGGCATCGCGGACATGACGATCCCGATCACGGCCATGCGCCAGCGTCCCGCCATGTTCGACCGCACTTCGAGGTCGACCAGGCTCTCGGACTCGTCGGCGAAGGAGCGGGTCAGCGAGTCGGAGCGGCCCATGGTGCGGCCGAGCAGGATGCCGCTGACGGAGAGCGACTCGGTGACGGTCGCGGCCATCGCGGCCATCTGCTTCTGACGCTGGGTGGTGATCTTCTTGCGTTCGTTGCCGACCCGGCGGCTGATCCACACGAAGAGCGGCAGCAGGAGCAGCGAGACGACGGTCAGCCGCCAGTCGAGGGCGATCATCGCGATGATCGTGGCGACCACGCTGGTCAGGTTGGAGACCAGGGAGGTCGCGGTGGAGGTGACGGTGGCCTGCATGCCGCCGATGTCGTTGGCGATGCGGGACTGCACCTCGCCGGTGCGGGTGCGGGTGAAGAAGGCGAGCGACATGCGCTGGAGGCGGCCGTAGACCGCGGTGCGCAGGTCGTGCATGACGCGCTGGCCGACCGTCGTGGAGATGAGGGTCTGGCCGACGCCGAAGACGCCGGTGAGGACCGCGCTCAGGATCATGCCGAGTGCCAGCAGGGTGAGCAGTCCGGTGCGGCCCTGGGGGATGGCCACGTCCAGCGTTTCCTTCAGCAGGAACGGGGTGGCGACGGTGACCAGGGAGGAGGCGCCGACCAGCAGGCCGACGACGGCGAGCTTGGCGCGGTAGGGCTTGAAGAGACGGAGGATGCGGCGCACCTGACGGGGTTGGTCGGTCGAGGTGCCGGACGAGGGGGTCCAGTCGATGTGATCGCGGGGCATGGTCTCCTGCGGAAGGTGAGGTGATGAGGACCAGCGGAGCCTAGCTCATTGTTACCTATGCTCACAATGAATTTAGTCCTGATATTGTTCCCGTATGACCACGCCCGATTCCGACGGCCTGCTCGCCGAGCAGTTGCTCCGGCTCACGCGCCGGGTGCACCGCATCCAGAAGCGCCAGCTGCACGAGCGCGGTCTCGGTGTGACCCCGGCCCAGTCCCGGCTGCTGCGCACCCTCGCGCACTGGGAGGCGCCACCGCGGATGGCCGATCTGGCGGAGCGCCTTGAGGTGGTGCCGCGCGCGGTGACGACCCTCGTCGACGGACTGGAGGCGAGCGGCAAGGTGCGGCGGGTGCCGGATCCGGTCAACCGGCGGGTGATCCGCATCGAGCTGACGGACGACGGCATGAAAACCCTGCGCGAACTCCGGGACGTACGCCGGGCCGCCGCGGAGGAGATCCTCGCCCCGCTCTCCCCCGCGCAACGCGAGGTGCTCGGCGACTTGCTGGACACACTGGTGGACTGCGGGAACTGAACGGGCCGGAACCCGCTGTCCCCGAAAGCCTCCTTGTGTCACCCCTGTCGCCCCCTGTCACCCAAAGCAGGTACAACCTGGACGAATCCCTCCCATCGGCGCACGCGCCGCTCTACCGTGGAGCGCGAGGACCCTGCCGTCCGCCCGACGGCCGCGCCGGAGGCGACAACCGCCCGCCCGCGCCGTCGCCGCCCGACCGCCGCGTCCTCGACGGGTGGAGGGGGACCGCTCCGCGCGGTCCCCGATCGATCAGGGGGAATCTCATGACGGCGTACGACACACCTGTGCCCGGACAGGGCAATGACCTGAAGATCTCCGGCGATTCGCTGGCGGTGCTGACGAACACCCGGAGCGAGGAGTTCGCGCGGGAGATGAGGGCGAGGGAGGACCGCGCACGCGTCAACGCGGCCCTCATCGAGGCGTCGGCGTCGGCGTCGGCGTCAGCGTCGGCCCGTCCCGCCCTGGCCGACGACGGGGCGGCCGTGGCCTGGCAGGACAGCGTGCGCGCGGCGATGGCACGGACACCGGAGTACACGCGCACGGACGAGACCGCGGTGCCCGACCTCCAGCTGTTCGCGCGCCCGTGGCCGTGGCAGCGGGTCAACGCGTCACCCGGCCAGACGGCCACGGCGGACCTGGGACAGGGAGAGACCCACGTCGGGCTGGGGATCTACTTCACGACCGGCGCCGCGGGCGGCGGTGCGGAGATGGGCGGCGGGTTCCGGCTCGGGAGCTTCGCCGACCACGAGTTCCGCACGACCGTGGACTACCGGTACGACTGGTACTTCTCCACCGCCATCGGCGGAGCGGACAGTCAGGGCTGGGTCTCGGTCATCGTGGACGAACTGCTCGACGCTCCGGGCGCCCAGTGGCACTCCGTACTCAACCGCAGGTTCCAGCTCTGGTCGGACTCCACCGGCAGCGGTGGGTCGGACGGGGCGACCGAACCCGGTAACCGGATCACCGTCAACGAGCGCTTCCGCGGTCGGCCGGACGCGTCCTATGTCTGGTGGGTCGGCGGCAACGAGACGATCCAGACCGAGTTCCAGGCCGCCTCCCAGGCCAACCTCTACGTCGACCTCCACTACCTCGTGGCCGTGGCACGCGTGTGAGCTGAGCGACCGTGCGGAGGCCGTGGCCTTCGGTCCGGGGATCTTTGGACCGAAGGCCACGGCTGTTGATGTTGCCGTTGCCGTTTCGCCGTTGGGGTCAGCCGACCTCGGGAGCCGGCTCCTTCGCCGGCTGCGCCGGTACGACAGCCGGTACGCCAGCCGGTGTGGCGGACTCGGGCTCGGGCTCGGGCTCGGGCTCGGTGCGCGTCTCCACGACCGCGTCCTCCTCCGAAGCCGCGACCTCGCCGTCCAGCACCTTCTTCGCCCTGTCGAGGTCCAGCGCCCCCTCCCAGCGGGAGACCGCGAAGACCGCGACACAGTTGCCGAGGAGGTTCGTCACGACGCGCATCGAGTCCATGATCCGGTCCACGCCGAGCAGCAGCGCCACCGCACCGGCCGGGATCGCGCCCAGCGAGGACGCGGTCGCGGACAGGGCGAGGAAGGCCGAACCGGGGATGCCGGCCATGCCCTTGCTGGTCAGCATGAGCACCAGGACCACCGTGATCTGCTGGCTCAGGCTGAGGTCGACGCCCACGGCCTGCGCGATGAACAGCGTGCCGATGGAGAGGTAGAGCGAGGCGCCGTCCAGGTTGAAGGAGTAGCCGGTCGGCAGCACCAGGCCCACCGCGTCGTCCCGGGCGCCCGCCTTGCGCAGCTTCTGCATCACCCGCGGCATGACGGACTCGGTGGAGGCGGTGCCGAGCGCGAGCAGCATCTCCTCGCGGATGTAGCGCAGGAACTTCCAGAGGCTGAGCCCGGTGACCATGCGGAGCGCCACCGCGAGCAGCGCGATGAACAGGGCGGCGGCGACGTAGCACAGGACGATCAGCTTGGCGTAGGTCTCGATGACGCCGAGGCCGTAGTTGCCGATGAGGACGGCCATCGCGCCGAAGACCGCGATGGGGGCGAGGCGCATGATGAAGCCGACCACCGCGAAGATGATCTCCTGGGCCTGCTCGATCGCGGGCAGCACCTTCGGCACCTTGGTGTGGCCGAGGTGGAGCAGTGCGGCGCCCACCAGGCAGGCCAGGATGAGCACTTGGAGCAGTTCGTTCTCGGCGAAGGCCCCGATGAAGCTCGTCGGGATCGCGTTGACGATGAACTCGGTCGTGGAGGGCAGGTGCCCGCCGCCCGTCTTGGCGTCCACGGCCGCGGAGTTGAGCGTCGAGGGGTCGACGTTCATCCCCGAGCCGGGCTGGACGACGTTGGCGGCGACCAGTCCGATGATCAGCGCGAGGGTGCTCGCGACCTCGAACCAGATCAGCGCCTTGAGCCCGATCCGGCCGAAGGCCTTGAGGTCACCGGCCTTGGCGATACCGACGACCACCACACAGAACACGAGCGGCGAGATGATCGTCTTGATGAGCCGGGTGAAGCCGTCGCCGAGCGGCTGGAGGTCCGCGGCGAACCCGGGCCACAGCTTTCCGACAACGATGCCGAGCACGAGCGCGCAGAGGACCTGCGCGAAGAGAGAGGTACGCAGTATGTGTGCGACGCGTCGCGGCAGGGACGGGACGGACGGCGGCACGGGCACTCCTTGTGGGGGACGTTGACGCACAGAAGCACGGACGGGGAACTTCTGCGATACGGAAAGCGGATTCCGTGTCGATCACTTTGAAGGTGCCGTTGATCCCGCACAAGACCGCCGTGTTTCAGCCAGGTAAATCACGCCGCCTGTGACACATCGCACACAACTGGCCTCAGCAGCGGTCGCGTTCCTCCGTGAGCACCCCCTGGACGGTGGTCAGGGTCCGGTCGTAGCAGCCGCGGGAATCGCTTTGGCCGCCGTACAGCCGATAGTGCTCGCTCGTCGTGCCGACCGCGTGCCGCTGGTCGCGCGGGACGTTGATGGTGTATGTCGCGTCGCCCTTGTAGGTGTCGTCGAGCCGTGACCACGCCGTGCGCCGGCCGCCCCACGTCTCCGTGACGGTGGCCCGGTCACCGAGGGTCAGCACCGTCCGGAGCCGGTCGCCCGCGCCGATGGTGGTCGTGCCGTCCATCGTGTACGTCCGTTGCGTGCGCGTGGTGTGCGCCGGTCCCCGCCCGTCGACGGTGACCGACTCGTCGTCCGTCCAGGTCGCTGTGAGCGCGTCCGGGTTCTCGCCGTCGGCCCACCGGTGGACGGAGGTGTTCGCCAGCGAGCGGCGCACGGTGGTCGTCACCCGCCCGTGCGAGGTGTCGACGTACCCCGAGACCGTCAGCCGGTGGTCACCCTCGGTGTCCACACGGTGCTCCGAACCGGGCGTGTACGTCGAGGAGTTGGCGAGGGCCGAGCTGTCCTGGGCGATCAGCTTCCCGGTGACGTGCGCGCGCTTCGCGTCCTGCCACACGAGGACGTTCACCGGCGCGCTCCACCCGCTCTGCCCCTCGGGCACCCCGACGACCCCGACCTCGATCCGGTGCGGGCGCCCGTCGTTGAGGAGTCCGGCGAAGGGGGTCAGGTCGTATTCGATCGGCTTGACGTCGAAGGCGCGGGGGCCCGGAACGACGTACCAGAGGAAGGGGTTGGACCAGCCGCCGGTCCACACGGTCGGGAACGGCGCGGCGATCCCCGCGAGTTGGCCGTCGACCTTGACCTGCACCTCGCGGTAGGGACCGCCGTCGGCCTGGCAGGAGTACGGCGCTGTCGACGGCACCGTGAGGTACCAGTACTCCTCGCAGCCGCCGCCGGAGCCGGTGGCGTACACCTCGGCGACGACGCGCTCGGTGTTGCGCGGGGTGGTGAGGGTGTTGTCCGCGCCGAGGGTCAGCACCCGGTCCGGAGTGCTCGCGGGAGCGGGCGCGCCCTTGTAGAACGTCAGCGTCACCTTGACGTCGATGATCCCGGTGTACGTGTCGTCCACGACGTTCCCGATGAGCATCTCCACGTCGTGGCCGGAGCGGAGGGTGTCGCTGTAGCGCGTGACGTCCTTCTCGACGGACCACTCGATGCCGTCGGGCGAGGGCTGCGGGGTGGACGTCCGGAAGATCTCGACCCCGCCGATGTGCAGGTAGCCGAGGCGGTCGTACTGCCGCCCCTTGACCTTGCCGTCCATACGCAGCACGACCTTGCTCCAGCGGTCGCCGCAGCCCGTGGGAGGTGTGTAGGTGCCGGTGTACGGGGTGAAGTCGCGGAACTGGGCCTCGGCGACGGTGACTTGGCAGGACTTGCCGGAGGGCTTAGCGATCGGCGGGGCCGCGGTGACCGGGTCGTGCCAGTCGGTGCCGAACTCGGCGGGGACGTCGGCCGATTGGGCAGGGACGTCAGCCGATTGGGCGGGGGTGGCCCCGAGCAGTGTGCTCGCCAGGAGGGTCGCTCCTGCGAGCATGGACATGATGATCCGTCTCTTCATGGCCGGTGTTCTACGGCGAGTCGGGCGCCCCCCGCAATGCCGCCTCCCCCAACGGCCTTACGCCCGCAGGTCCGCCCTGTCCCCCATCACCACCACCGGATGCCGGTCCGGTGCGAGCGTGCGCAGCAGATACGCCATCGCCTCCTTCGGCAGACTGACGCAGGCGGACGTACCGCTGCCGTGATCCAGGTGCAGCCAGATGCCGCCGCCCTTGGAGTAACCGGCGGGGCGTCGCTGGTCGTTGGGCGGGGCGCCCTTGACGCGGTTGTAGTCAATGGCGATGACGTAGTCGAAGTCGTGCCAGTAGGACTTGGGCCACCAGCGGGGGGCTGCCATGGCGGCCGAGCGGGTGTACGGCAACCTGGAGGAGGGGTCAGGGAGCACGCCGCCCGCGTCGGTGAGGGTGAACACGCCCACGGGGCTGCGCTTGTCGCCCTCGCGGTGGTCGAGGGTCCAGCCCTTCTTGCCGTTGTGCGCGGACCACCTGCGGGTGGGCTCCCAGGTGGTACCGCTCTTGCTGTAGAGAACGACCGTCGCGTCCGGGGAGTTCCTGCCGTCGCCGTAGACCGCGACGACCTGCCGGGAGTCGGCGGGGATGCGGCGCCGCCAGCGGTCGCCGACGCCCGGGATGCCGATGGGCTCTTCGATGACCGGCCTTCGAGAGGGTGGCGCGTCGGGGTGCGCCCGGCCGTCCGGGCCGCCGCACCCGCCGAGGACCGTCACCAGAGATCCCAGGGCCACCGCCGTCACCACGACTCGCCGTGTTCCGCGCCTGCGCATCGTTCCATGCTCGCACCGCGCCCCTTCACCGGCCGATCACGACGCACAGCCGGATCTGTACGCCCCGTGGAAAACCGGTTGCCCCCGACCACGCTCCGACGCGAACCTTGCACGGTTTGCAGCCGCCGCGCGCGGCGTCCTCCACCCCCCTGACACGAGCCACTGGGACGTCATCCGTCATGCAGATCCAAGACCTTCCGTATCCCGACCCGGGTGTGCCGGACGCGCGCTCGGGTCCCCGGTTCCTGTGGTGGCTCTTCAGGAACCAGCTGGGCGGACAGCTCAAAGCACTGGCCTGGGGACTGCTGCACTTCCTCTCCGTCTCGGCGCTGCCGTTCTGCGTCGGCGTCGCCGTCCAGGCGGTCGTCGACCGCTCCGGCCGCAGGCTCGCCCTCGCGGGTGGACTGCTGGCGCTGTGCTGTGTCGGCAACGCGCTCGGCGACACCTTCCTGCACCGCACCGCGGTCACCAACTGGATCACCGCCGCCGCCCGCGTCCAGCAGCTCCTGGCCCACAAGACGGCCCGGCTGGGGTCGGCGCTGACCCGCCGGGTCGCGGCCGGTGAGGTGGTGGCCGTGTCCACGGGCGACGTCGAGAAGATCGGCTGGTTCGTGGAGGCCTGGTCGCGGTTCACCGCGGCGGCGGTCACCATCGTGGTGGTCTGCGTCGGACTGGTCTTCTACCAGCCCGCGCTGGGCGTGGTGGTCGCCGTGGGCCTGCCGGTGCTGGCCCTCGCGGTGCTACCGCTGCTGCCCCGGGCGACCCGGCGCGCCGACTTCCAGCGCGAGAAGGCGGGCCGCGCCACCGAGCTGGCCTCCGACACCGTCGCCGGGCTGCGGGTGCTGCGCGGCATCGGCGGCGAGGAGCTGTTCCTCGACCGCTACCGCAGCGCCTCCCAGGAGGTCCGGCACGCGGCCGTGCGCAGCGCCCGGATGTGGTCCCTGATCTCCGCGATCCAGGTCCTGCTGCCGGGACTGCTGCTGATCGCGGTCGTCTGGTACGGCGTCCATCTGGCCCGGCAGGGCCGCGTCGAGGTCGGCGAACTGGTCGCCGTCTACAGCTCGGTGATGATCCTGACCTATCCGCTGCGGCACTTCGAGGAGATCGCCATGGCGTACTCCTTCTCCCGCCCGTCGGCCAAGCGGGCGGCGCGGGTGCTGGCGCTGGAGCGGGCGGTGTCGGCGGAGGGTTCGCAGGGGACGGCGGAGTTGAAGTCCGGCGAGGATTCGGGGAGTACGGCGGGACTGTCGTCCGGCGAGGACTCGCGGGGCGGGGCGGAGGCGCCGGCCGGTGCGGAGTTGTCGGCCGGTTTGGAGTCGTCGGCCGGTGCGGGCTCGCGGGATGCGGTCGCGCTGCCGTCCGGGGACCTCTACGACCCGGCGACCGGGCTGCTCGCCCCCTCCGGTCGGCTGACCGCCGTGGTGTGCGGTGATCCGGACGCGGCGGGGCTGCTGGCCGAGCGGCTGGGCGGGCATCCCGCGGAGGCGGGCACGTCCGTGCTGCTGGGCGGGGTGCCGCTGGACGAGCTGCCGCTCGACTCGGCGCGCACGGCCGTCCTGGTCCAGGACAAGGACCCGGTCCTGCTCTCCGGCACCCTCCGCGACCTGCTCGACGTACCCGCCTCGGGTGACGTCCGCCCCGAGGACGCGCTCGCGGCGGCGCAGTGCGAGGACGTGCTGGCCGCACTGGTGCAGGGATCACTCGATGCCGAGGACGCG
The DNA here is from genome assembly GCF_040643855.1 of Streptomyces sp. NPDC047072. Lineage (NCBI taxonomy): Bacteria > Bacillati > Actinomycetota > Actinomycetes > Kitasatosporales > Streptomycetaceae > Streptomyces > Streptomyces sp. NPDC047072. The sequence goes on from NZ_JBEYVC010000080.1 coordinate 23,049, forward strand.
ATGGACGCGCGGATCACCGAACGCGGCCGGTCCCTCTCGGGCGGCCAGCGTCAGCGCCTCGCCCTGGCGCGGTCGCTGATCACCGACCCGGAGGTGCTCGTCCTGGACGAACCCACCTCCGCCGTCGACTCGCACACCGAGGCACGGATCGCGGACGGCGTACGGGAGCTGCGGACCGGCCGCACGACCGTGGTGTTCACCTCCTCACCGCTGCTCCTGGACCGCGCCGACCGTGTCGTGCTCGTCCACGAGGGCGAGGTCGCGGCGGTCGGCGTGCACCGCGAGCTCGTGCACAAGGAACCGCGGTACCGGGCCGTCGTGACCCGCGAGACGGACGAGGAGACCGCGCTGAAGGACGTACTGGACGAACAAGCCGTACTTCAGGAACTGGAAGAGATCGAGGAGTCAGCATGATCGGCGTGGCGCCACCGGCATACGACCCGGCGGCACCGACGACGGCGAACACCCTGCCCGTCGGCGCCACCGCGACCGTACGCGCCTACGTGGCCGAACTGTTCCGTCGGCACCGCCGTGCCTTCACGCTCCTCGTCGCCGTCAACACGGCCTCGGTCGTGGCCTCCATGGTCGGCCCGTGGCTGCTCGGCGACCTGGTCGAGCGGGTGTCGGACGGGGCGCGCGAACTCCATCTGGAGCTGACGGCCGGCCTGTTCGTGGTCGCGCTCGCCGTCCAGGCCGTCTTCGTACGGCAGGTGCGGCTGCGCGGCGCGATGCTCGGCGAGCAGATGCTGGCGGACCTCCGCGAGGACTTCCTCGTACGGTCGGTCGGCCTGCCGCCGGGCGTCCTGGAGCGGGCCGGGACCGGTGACCTGCTCTCCCGGATCACCACGGACATCGACCGGCTCGGCAACGCGATGCGCGAGGCCGTACCGCAGCTGGCCATCGGCGTGGTGTGGGCGGCCCTGCTGCTCGGCGGGCTCGTGATCACGGCACCGCCGCTGGCGGCCGCCGTGCTGCTCGCCCTGCCGGTGCTGATCGTCGGCTGCCGCTGGTACTTCAAACGGGCGCCGTCCGCCTACCGCTCGGAGGCCGCCGGGTACGCCGCCGTCGCCGCGGCCCTCGCGGAGACCGTGGACGCCGGACGCACCGTCGAGGCGCACCGGCTCGGCGACCGCCGCATCGAGCTGTCGGAGCGGCGGATCAAGCAATGGACCGCATGGGAGCGGTACACGCTGTGGCTGCGGTCGGTGCTCTTCCCGTGCATCAACGTCAGCCACGTCATGATCCTTTCGTCGGTGCTGATGGTCGGCGGGGTGTTCGTGCTCCATGGCTGGATCGACGTCGGCCAGCTGACGACGGGCGCGCTGATCGCCCAGATGCTGATCGACCCGGTCGGGCTGATCCTGCGCTGGTACGACGAGCTCCAGGTGGCCCAGGTGTCGCTGGCCCGGCTGGTGGGCGTACGGGACATCGAGCCCGGCGGCGGGGACACGGAACTCGCCCCCGACGGCCGTGACGTGCACGCCGACCGGATCCACTTCGGCTACCTGGAGGGCGTGGATGTCCTTCGCAAGGTCTCCCTGGAGGTCGCACCCGGCACCCGGCTGGCGCTGGTCGGCCCTTCGGGCGCCGGCAAGTCCACGCTGGGCAGGCTGCTGGCCGGCATCTACGCGCCCCGGGAGGGCCGGATCACCCTGGGCGGCGCCGAGCTGTCCCGGATGTCCGCCGAACGCGTCCGCGAGCACGTGGCCCTCGTCAACCAGGAGCACCACGTCTTCGTGGGCTCCCTGCGCGACAACCTCCTGCTCGCCCGGACGTCCGCGACGGACGCGGAGCTGTGGGCGGCGCTCGGGGCGGTGGACGCGGACGGGTGGGCCCGCGCGCTCGACGACGGCCTCGACTCCGAGGTCGGCTCCGGCGGCCTGACCGTCACCCCGGCCCAGGCCCAGCAGGTCGCCCTGGCCCGCCTGGTCCTGGCGGACCCGCACACGCTGGTCCTGGACGAGGCGACGTCCCTGCTGGACCCCCGCGCCGCGCGCCACCTGGAGCGTTCCCTGTCCCGCGTCCTCGACGGCCGCACGGTGATCGCCATCGCCCACCGCCTCCACACGGCCCACGACGCGGACGTCATCGCGGTGGTGGAGAACGGCCGCATCAGCGAACTGGGCAGCCACGAGGAGCTGGTCGCGGCGGAGGGGGCGTATGCGGCGCTGTGGAGGTCTTGGCATGGGTGAGTGAAGGGGGGCGGGGAGTCGCCGGGTGAGTGGTGAGGGCGGTCCTCGGGGCGGGGGCGCGGGCTTGATCGGGGCCGGTGACGGTGCCGGGGCCGGCCCGGGGGGGGTGAGGTCGGGATCGGTGCTGGGACGGGGCGGCGAGGGGCCGCGGACCGGAACCGGCGCCGGGACCGGCACGGAGCCGGGAGCCGGGATCGAGAGCGCCACGCCGGACCCGGCCTGAGCCCGGCTCCCGGCTCCCGGCGGAGCAGCCCTCGGGGGGGTTCGCCGGTCACACGTCTCTTCCTGTTCGGCCCATTCACATCAGGTCACCCGCACGGATCACACCTCCGTCGCTGCACACACCGCTCTTCCAGCCCTGCAAGCGCCCCGAACCCGGCCGACGTACCCCTCAGCCCGGTCGACTCCTCCGCCCCTGTCGGCACCCCAGCCTGGTCCGCCCTGCAAACCTGTCAGCACCCCCAGCCTGGTCGGCACTCCACCCCTCGGCGCACCATCCCCGGCCCCGCCACCTCCCGGCCCCTCCCGTCCCCCACACCGCCCCACCCACGCCCCCCCCGCGCCACACCCTCCTCGCCACCGCCCACTCAGCGCCTGCCGTTGCGCCCTGGCGAAAGTCGGTGGAAGGCTGGACGCAGCACCGGCTCAGGGAGCGTCCGCGGCCGGCACGGTCGGACGGCGGGCGCGGCAAGTGCCCCGTGACCCCGCGCAGCCCTCGCCAGGGCTGTCGGAGCCGACGGGTCCGTCCCCACCCACCTGGAGGTATCCGTGACCAGCTCCGACGGATGGGGAGACGACGTCTACCAGCCCGACGGCTCCGAGATCCAGGACGACGCGGGCCTGCTCGACTCCGAGGACACCCTGGACTACGACGGAGTCGGCGACCCCCTCGACCGAGGCTGGTCCCCACCGGAGCGCCCCTGGGCGGTGGAGCACACCGGAGTCACGGCCGCCGAAGGCCACCGGGGCGAGACCCTGGACCAGCGCCTCGCCGAGGAACTCCCCGACTACGGCTCCCCCGACGGCGACGGCCTCGGCGACTCCGACAGCACGGACGGCGAACTCCTCGACAACGAGGTCGGCGCCTTCCGCTCCGGACGTCTCGTCGCCCCCGACGAAGGCGCCCACGAGGACGAGGAGAGCGCCCTCATCGCCACGGACGTCGGCATCGACGGCGCCGCCGCCTCCGCCGAGGAGGCCGCGATGCACATCGTCGACGAGGACACCCTCGACGACTGACCCCGCCCGCCCACCTCACCCCGCCGTACGGAGGAGCAGCCAGCCATGCAGCAGGACAAGCAGCCCGACTACCACCCGGTCGTCTTCCGTGACCGCTCCGCCGGCTACGCCTTCCTGACCCGGTCCACCGCGACCAGCGACCGGACCATCGAATGGGACGACGGCGAGACCTACCCGGTCGTGGACGTCGAGATCTCCTCCGAGAGCCACCCCTTCTACACCGGCAAGGCCCGCACCGTGGACTCGGAGGGCCGCGTCGCCCAGTTCGAGCGGCGCTACGGCGGAGGCACGACCCCGGGCGCCTGAGAGCGGACGTGCCGGGGGCCGCTCAGTTCCGCGTGGCCATGGCGTGTGCGGCGCGTATGGGTTCCGGCACCCGCCCCCGGAACGGCCAGTCCAGTGCGTAACCGTGCTCGGCGGCCCACGCCCGTATGACCTCGTAGTCCGGGTCCGGGCCCAGGTCGACCCGGCCCCGGACCGTGTACGCGGGCAGCGCCGCCCGGCGCACGCTCTCCCTGGGCAGGCACCACCCGAAGTGCTCCCCGATCACGGCGAGGGCCGACCGCGCCGAACCGTTCCCGGCCCCGTCCGAGCCCAGCACACCGCCCGCGACCAGCACCGGCAGCAGGTGGTCAGGGTCGTCGCCCCACCGCTGCGACTCCTCCCCGATCCCGAACCCGCACACCTGTCGCCCGTCACGGCAGTACGAGAACTGCGACGGCGGATGCCACGGCATCGGCTCGTAGTGCACGACGTCGACACCCCCACGCGAGGCCGCGATCGCCAGGCTCCCGCTCTCGTAGCCGGTCTGCGGCAGTACCGCGAAGGCCCAGCCGCCGCACTCCCCCACCCGGGCGACCATCGTGTCGGCGATCTCCGCATGCCCGATGAGCCAGTCGACCTCGGCCCCGGTCAGCTCGACACCGCCACCGGGCGTACCGCCCATCCGCACGGCCAGCTCCTCGGCGCCCAGCCCACGGGCGAACACCACACTGCCCAGCTCGTCCTCGTACTCGGACAGCAGGCCGATCCCCTCACCGCACACAGGTGCCCCGCTTCTCAGATGAAGTTCAGGGCGGCCGCGCAGCCCACCCCGCCCAGCAGCATGAACGCCGGCATCAGCACCTTCAGCTCCACCCAGCTGCCCGCCCGGAACCGCATCGCCTTCGGCGGGCCGATCGGGTACCAGCGCTTGCGGCCCACCGGGATCGGCCACAGGATCGGGCAGCCCGAGACCGTCAGCGCGTCCCCGATGTCGTGCACGAGCGCACCCAGCACCACCGGCAGCCCCAGCCACAGGTACTCCTGACCGGGCTGGGTGAACAGCCAGTCCGAGCCGTTGCCGGGCTTGTCGAGGACACCGGCGATGATCCAGGCGCTGGTCGCGGCGAGCAGCCAGACCAGGATGTCGGCGCTGGAGCCGCGCGTGGCCCGCCACAGCAGTCCTTCGATGGCCAGCACCATGTGCACGAACAGGATCGCCAGCACCGCCCAGCGGCCCCCGGTGATCGCCGCGACCGAGCAGCCCGCGCCGATCAGCGCCGCCCACAGCCATGTGTGGGTGAGCGTCCGGTGCCCGCCGGAGCGACGCGGGTCGCCCTGCTTCTTGGTCGCCTTGTAGACGGCGTAGGAGAGTTTGTCCACGATCTCGCACAGCGCCCGCGAGACCGGCCCGAAGGCCCGCGAGATGGTGGCCGCCTTGTGGTCGAGGTCGGGGGCGAGCGCGGCCCCGGCACAGATCAGGGCTCCGGCCAGCAGAACGGGCCAGGGCATAGTGTGCCCCGTCGCGGCGGCGGCCGCTCCGACGCCGAGCCAGGCGGCGGCCCCCGACAGTGAGTGTGCTGGTCCCATCATGGCCGTTGTCCGCCCCATTCCTCGTGTGCCGCTGTCCAGTTGACCGGGTGCGCTGACGCTCCGTCGGCGACACAGCGTACTGGCCGTGATCTTCGTCCCCGCATCCGATTCCCCCCTCGGGCATCCGGGCAGGCAAGATGGGTGGGTGACCCTCATCGATCAGCTGCCTAAGACCGCAGACCCCGACGCCCTCTACGAAGCCTTCGAGTCGTGGGCGCAGGAGCGCGGTCTCACGCTCTACCCCCATCAGGAGGAGGCGCTGATCGAGGTGGTCTCCGGCGCGAACGTGATCGTGTCGACGCCCACCGGCTCCGGCAAGAGCATGATCGCCGCGGGTGCCCACTTCGCCGCGCTCGCCCGCGACGAGGTCACCTTCTACACAGCGCCGATCAAGGCCTTGGTGTCGGAGAAGTTCTTCGAACTGTGCAAGATCTTCGGCACGGAGAACGTCGGCATGCTGACCGGCGACGCCTCCGTCAACTCCGACGCGCCCGTCATCTGCTGCACCGCCGAGGTGCTGGCGTCGATCGCGCTGCGCGACGGCAGGCAGGCGGACGTCGGCCAGGTCGTCATGGACGAGTTCCACTTCTACGCGGAGGGGGACCGCGGCTGGGCCTGGCAGATCCCCATCCTCGAACTGCCCCAGGCGCAGTTCGTCCTGATGTCCGCGACCCTCGGCGACGTCTCGATGTTCGAGACGGACCTCACCCGGCGCACCGGCCGTCCCACCTCGGTGGTCCGCTCGGCGACCCGGCCGGTCCCGCTCTCCTACGAGTACCGCCTCACCCCGCTCACCGACACCCTGACCGAACTGCTGGAGACCAAGCAGGCGCCGGTCTACATCGTGCACTTCACGCAGGCGCAGGCCGTGGAGCGAGCGCAGGCGCTGATGAGCATCAACATGTGCACGCGCGAGGAGAAGGACCAGATCGCCGAACTGATCGGCAACTTCCGCTTCACCACCAAGTTCGGCCGCAATCTCTCCCGTTACGTGCGGCACGGCATCGGTGTCCACCACGCCGGCATGCTGCCCAAGTACCGGCGCCTGGTGGAGAAGCTCGCCCAGGCCGGTCTCCTCAAGGTCATCTGCGGCACCGACACCCTCGGCGTCGGCGTCAACGTCCCTATTCGCACCGTGCTGTTCACGGCCCTGACCAAGTACGACGGCAACCGTGTGCGCACCCTGCGCGCGCGTGAGTTCCACCAGATCGCGGGCCGCGCCGGGCGGGCCGGCTTCGACACGGCCGGGTTCGTGGTCGCGCAGGCGCCCGAGCACGTCATCGAGAACGAGAAGGCGCTCGCCAAGGCGGGCGACGACCCGAAGAAGCGCCGCAAGGTGGTCCGCAAGAAGGCGCCGGAGGGGTTCGTCGCCTGGTCGGAGAACACCTTCGAGAAGCTGATCGCCTCCGAGCCCGAGCCGCTGACCTCCCGCTTCCGCGTGACGCACACCATGCTGCTGTCGGTGATCGCCCGTCCGGGCAACGCCTTCGAGGCGATGCGGCACCTCCTGGAGGACAATCACGAGCCGCGCAAGCAGCAACTGCGGCACATCCGGCGCGCGATCGCCATCTACCGCTCGCTGCTGGACGGCGGCATCGTCGAGAAGCTCGACGAGCCTGACGCCTCCGGCCGTATCGTCCGTCTCACCGTCGATCTCCAGCAGGACTTCGCGCTCAACCAGCCGCTGTCCACGTTCGCCCTGGCCGCGTTCGAGCTGCTCGACCCCGAATCGCCGTCCTACGCCCTGGACATGGTCTCCGTCGTCGAGTCCACGCTGGACGACCCGCGCCAGATCCTCGTCGCCCAGCTCAACAAGGCGAAGGGCGAGGCCGTGGCCGCGATGAAGGCCGACGGCGTGGAGTACGAGGAGCGCATGGAGCGGCTCCAGGACGTCTCGTACCCGAAGCCCCTGGAAGAGCTGCTCTTCCACGCGTACAACACCTACCGCAAGAGCCACCCCTGGGTCGGTGACCATCCCCTCTCCCCGAAGTCGGTCATCCGGGACATGTACGAACGGGCCCTCTCCTTCACGGAGTTGGTGTCCTACTACGAGTTGGCCCGCACCGAGGGCATTGTCCTGCGCTACCTCGCCAGTGCCTACAAGACGCTCGACCACAACATCCCCGACGACCTGAAGTCCGAGGACCTCCAGGACCTCATCGAGTGGCTCGGCGAGATGGTGCGCCAGGTCGACTCCAGCCTCCTGGACGAGTGGGAGCAGCTGGCCAACCCGGAGGAGATGACCGCCGAGGAGGCCCAGGAGAAGGCCGACGAGGTCAAGCCGGTCACCACCAACGCGCGCGCCTTCCGCGTCCTGGTCCGCAACGCCATGTTCCGCCGCGTCGAGCTCGCCGCCCTCGACCACGTCGAGGAACTCGGCGAGCTGGACGCCGAGTCCGGCTGGGACGCCGACGCCTGGGGCGAGGCCATGGACAAGTACTGGGACGAGTACGAGGACCTCGGCACCGGCCCCGACGCCCGCGGCCCCAAGCTGCTGCGGATCGAGGAGGAGCCGGAGAACGGCCTGTGGCGCGTCCGGCAGACCTTCGCCGATCCGAACGGCGACCATGACTGGGGCATCAGCGCGGAGATCGACCTCGCCGCCTCCGACGCGGAGGGCCGTGCGATCGTACGCGTCACCGACGTCGGCCAGTTGTGAGCCAAGGAGAGACGCACGCATGACGAACCCGGCCGAGAGCCTCGTGGACCTGCTCGACCTGGAGCAGATCGAGGTCAACATCTTCCGCGGCCTGAGCCCGAACGAGTCCCTCCAGCGGGTCTTCGGCGGCCAGGTCGCCGGCCAGGCACTGGTCGCCGCCAACCGCACCACCGACGGCGACCGTCCGGTGCACTCGCTGCACGCGTACTTCCTGCGCCCGGGCCGGCCGGGCGTGCCGATCGTGTACCAGGTCGAACGGGTCCGGGACGGCAGGTCGTTCACCACCCGCCGGGTCACCGCGGTGCAGCAGGGCCGCACGATCTTCAATCTCACCGCCTCCTTTCACAAGCCTGAGGAAGGTCCCTTCGAGCACCAGCTGCCACCCGCCCGCAAGGTGCCGGACCCGGACTCCCTGCCGAACGTCTCGCAGGAGATCCGCGAGCATCTGGGCGCGCTGCCGGAGCAGTTGGAGCGGATGGCTCGCCGCCAGCCCTTCGACATCCGCTATGTGGACCGGCTGCGGTGGAGCGCGGAGGAGGTCAAGGGCTCCGAGCCGCGCAGCGCGGTGTGGATGAGAGCGGTCGGGCCGCTCGGCGACGATCCGGTCGTGCACACCTGCGCGCTCACCTACGCCAGTGACATGACCCTCCTGGACGCCGTCCGCATCCCCGTCGAACCGCTGTGGGGCCCGCGGTCGTTCGACATCGCTTCGCTGGACCACGCCATGTGGTTCCACCGGCCGTTCCGTGCGGACGAGTGGTTCCTGTACGACCAGGAGTCGCCGATCGCGACGGGCGGGCGTGGCCTGGCCCGCGGCCGGATCTACGACCTGGAGGGCCGCCTGCTGGTGTCCGTCGTCCAGGAAGGGCTGTTTCGAACCCTGTAGCCCGCCGGGGCCTGTGCGTCAGCTGCTGCGCCTGAGCCACCGCAGCAGTCCGCGGGCCGGTTCCTGGGCCGGCGGCTCCGGCGGGACCGAAGGGGCCTGCCGGGCCGTGGGGCGGGGTGCGGGCCGGAGGCGGCGGGCGTCCTCCAGGGCGCGGGTCAGGTCGGCCCGCAGCCAGCCGATCTCGTCGGGATCGTCCGCCGTCATGATCTTCTCGACGAGGTGCGCGGCGGGTGAGCCCAGCGCGCCGTGCACCGGCGGTCCGGGCCGGAACCGGATGAGATGGGACCGCTCGTAGGGATCGGGAACGATCTCCGAGATCTGCGCGGGATCGAGGAAGGCGGCGAGGGCTCCGACGCTCTCCCACGGGTCCTCGGCCAGGCGCAGCAGGAACCCGCGGTGGCGTCCCCGCCAGTTACGGGCCCGCAGGTCCACACCCGCGTCCAGCATGGCCCGCAGCCCTTCGGGCATCCGGCGTCCGGTCAGCAGCGGGGAGTTCTCCTCGGCGGACGCGAACCGCTCGAGGTCGTCGGCCAGGTACAGCCACACCACGGCCCGGTACCGGTTGAGATAGAAGCGCACCGGGGACACCACGCCCAGGCGGGCCAGCCGTGTGAACCTGGTGGCGGGGATGCGCATGAGGTCGGCACCCTCGGTGGTGCCCACGACCTTCACGCGCTGGTGCAGCGAGTCGGGATGGCCTTCCGTCGCCAGCAACCGGTCGATCTCGGCGCGGCTGACGCGGCGGCCTCCGCCCCCTTCGTCGGGCAGGGTCCGAATGTGCCCGAGGTGTACGGCGAGATCGAACTCGCTGCGCTTGAGGCCGAGTTCGCGGGCCGCGCGGCTCGGTGCGTAGGACTGCTGGTGGCGTTCAGTGATGGTGGTTGCCGACATGGTCGCTCTCCCCCGTGAAGTGTCTGCTCACGCTCTGCGCGTTCGCCGTGACACCACGTTATCCGCTTCGCCGGGACGCGGGGCGGGCCTGTGGATAACTTCGTCGGCACCCGGGAAACCGCAGGTCAGAGGTCTCGTGCCGGGCTCCGCTCGGGATGACGGGCGTCCACGTCGAGGTGCTCGCCGACCCGGTTGACGAGCAGGGTCATCTCGTAGGCGATCTGGCCGATGTCGGCGTCGGCGCCGCTGAGCACGCACAGACAACTGCCGCTGCCGGCCGCGGTGACGAACAGCACGGCGTCGTCGAACTCGATCATCGTCTGCCGGACACTACCCGCGCCGAAGTGACGTCCCGAGCCCTTGGCCAGGCTGTGCAGTCCGGACGAGACGGCGGCGAGATGTTCGGCGTCCTCTCTGCGCAGTCCCGTGCTCGCCCCGGTGACCAGACCGTCGTTGGACAGCACCAGCGCGTGCCGCACCTGCTCGACGCGTTCGGTCAGGTCGTCCAGCAGCCAGCCGAGCCCCTGGTTCTCCGGCATGTTTTCCCGACTCCCCGTGTGACGTCACCTCCTGAGCGGAGGATCTCCACACAAGCCTTCCCCACCACCGTGTCCGGAGCAAGGAGGATGGGGACATGGCGCAGAAGATGACCGACGAGGAATGGCGGGAGTTCGTCTCGCAGGGCACCCGCACCGGCAAGCTGTCGACCGTCCGGGCGGACGGAAGCCCGCACGTGGCCCCGATATGGTTCCTGCTCGACGGCGACGAACTCGTGTTCAACACCGGCAAGTCCACGGTGAAGGGCCGCAATCTGGTGCGGGACGGCCGGGTCGCCCTGTGCGTGGACGACGACCGGCCGCCCTTCGGCTACGTGGTGCTCCAGGGATCGGCGCGCGTTTCGGAGGATCTCGACGAGGTCCGGCGGTGGGCCGGGCGGATCGGGGCGCGGTACATGGGTGAGGAGCGGGCCGAGGAGTTCGCCGCCCGCAACGGCGTACCGGGGGAACTCCTGGTCCGGGTGAGGATAGACAAGGTGCTGGCGGAGAAGGCCGTCTCGGAGTGAAGTGCCCTCCGGTCGGCGCGAGTTGACGCTCAGCCCACCGAGTCCAGGAGCCGGGCGGTGTGCATCCGCCCGGCGTACTCCACCAGTCGGATCAGCACCTCCTTCCCCGAGTCGCGGTCCCGTGCGTCGCAGAGCACCACGGGGGTGCCCTGGTCGAGGTCGAGGGCGCGTGAGACGTCGTGGGCGCCGTATGTCCGGGAGCCGGTGAAGCAGTTGACGGCCACGACGAACGGGATGTGACGGTGCTCGAAGTAGTCCACGGCGGGGAAGCAGTCCTCGAGACGACGGGTGTCCGCGAGGACGACCGCGCCGAGGGCTCCTTGCGACAACTCGTCCCACAGGAACCAGAACCGGTCCTGGCCGGGGGTGCCGAAGAGGTACAGCGAGAGGCCGGAGCGGATGGTGATGCGGCCGAAGTCCATGGCGACCGTGGTGGTGACCTTCTGGTCCACCCCGTCGGTGTCGTCCACCAACTGGCCTGCCTCACTGAGCAGTTCCTCGGTGCGCAGCGGCTTGATCTCGCTGACCGCGCCCACCAGGGTGGTCTTGCCCACGCCGAATCCGCCGGCGACCAGTATCTTCAGCGCCAGCGGTGCCGTCTCGTCCGCCTGGGCGTCGGAGTGCTCGGAGACCATCGATCACTTCTCTCGGGAGTGCCTGCAACGGGCGTCGGCGGTGTGCGAAGGCAGCATCATGGCAACTGGTGCGCCTCTGCGGGGGATTGGACCGCTTTCTGCCCGTTGTGACCGACTCGCGGCCGGTCGGTGTGGTAAGGGTGCGCGAGTCGGTGCCGTACCGGACCGCGGTGGTTCTCGTCTGTCGTCCACGGCGACCGCTGTCTACAGCGCTCGCAGTCCTTCGATCACCTCGCGCAGAATCCGTTCGTCGGGAAGCTGGGCGGGCGGCACCGGACGGCTGACACCGACGCGGCCGAGTTCCAGGAGGTCGCCCAGGAGCACCCGGACCACGCCGACGGGCAGGTCGGCCCCCGCGGCGAGTTCGGCCACCGACTGCGTCTCGACCCGGCACAGGTCGACGAGTGCCCGGTGCTCCGGCAGGAGCGAGGGGTCGTCGTCGACACCGGGCGGTGCTCCCGCGTCGAGCGTGACGAGGGCGATCAGGTCGAAGCGCACTCCGGTGGGGCCGGGCCTGGTGCGCCCTCCCGTCATGGCGTAGGGGCGTACCAGGGGGCCCGCCTCGCCGTCGTACCACTGGCTGCCCGGCTCCTGCGGGACGCCGGTCATGTCCTCGGTCATCCGTGCCGACCGCCCTTCCGTCTCTTCATCCGGCGGCGGGCGGCCGCGCGCCGACGCGCGGCGGTGTGTAGAGGTGCTCGCCGACCCGCTTGATCAGGCGCGCCATCTCGTAGGCGACCAGGCCTATGTCCGCGGTCACGGCGGTGAGGACGGCGAGACAGGAGCCGTCCCCCGCGGCGGCCACGAACAGGAAGCCGTCGTCCATCTCGACCATGGTCTGGCGCACTCCTCCGGCCCCGAAGTGGCGGCCCGCGCCCTTGGCCAGGCTGTGGAAGCCGGAGGAGACCGCCGCGAGGTGTTCCGCGTCCTCGCGGCGCAGGTCCGTGGAGGAACCGACGGCGAGGCCGTCGTTGGAGAGCACCACGGCATGCCGTACCTCGCTCACGCGCAGTACCAAGTCGTCCAGCAGCCAGTCGAGTTCGCCGGAGCGTTGACCGGCCCTCGTGCTCGGATCCTGGATCATTCACGCTCTCCTTCACTGCTGTCACTGCCCGCTGAGGGGCCTGGGGTGGCGCCACGGCCGGGCTGTCTGCCGCCCCCGCGCGCCCAGCCGTCGCGGTACGCCGCCATGCGGTCACGTACCAGTTCGGGTGTACGGGAGTCGTCGTCCCGGCCGGCCGCCGCGGGGGCCGGTTGCTCGGAGCGCGGTTCGCGCAGTTGGGGGGCGAGGCTGGCCTGGCGTACCCGGCGCGGGAGTTCGTCGGAGTCTGCGGGTTCCTCGGGGACCTCGGGCTGGCGGTGCAGGCGCAAGGCGGTGACTCCCGGGGGCGGTGTGTCGCTCGTCGTCCGGTCGGCCGCGACGGGCACGGGCGCGACCAGGGCGGGCCGCTCGGCCGGGGCGGACACGGACTCCTGTTCGCGTTCGACGGCGGGCACGCGCGCGTACTCGCGTTCCGCGGGTCGGTGGGTGTCCTCGGCCCGGGCGGGGGAACGTTCCGCCGCCTTGCCGTGCAGTAGGGCCGTGGGCAGCAGGACGACCGCGGTAGTGCCGCCGTAGGGCGAGGTGCGCAGATGGACCTTGATGCCGTGGCGGGCGGCGAGCCTGCTGACCACGAACAGGCCGAGCTGGTCGCTGTCGAACAGGTCGAGGGCCTCGGACTGTTCGATACGGCGGTTGGCCTCCGTGAGCGTGTCCTTGCCCATGCCGAGACCACGGTCCTCGACCTCCACGGCGTATCCGTTGCCGACGGGCTCGCCGGTGACCCGCACGCGCGTGTGGGGCGGCGAGAACTGGGCGGCGTTCTCGATGATCTCGGCCAGCAGGTGGGTGAGGTCGGCGACGGCCGCCCCCACGACGGCCGCGTCGGGCAGTTGACGCACCTCCACGCGCGCGTAGTCCTCGACCTCGGAGACGGCCGCGCGGACCACGTTGGTCAGCGAGACCGGCATGCGCCAGGCCCGGCCGGGTGCCGCTCCGGAGAGGATGATGAGGCTCTCCGCGTGACGGCGCATGCGGGTGGTGAGGTGGTCGAGCCGGAAGAGGTCGCTCAGCTCGTTGGGGTCGTCGGAGCGCCGCTCCATGCTGTCGAGCAGGCTCAGTTGGCGGTGCACGAGGACCTGGCTGCGCCGGGCGAGGTTGACGAAGACCCCGGAGATGCCGCTGGCGAGCTCGGCGCGCTCGACGGCGGCCCGCAGGGCGGCCCGGTGGACGGTGCCCAGGGCTTCGGCGACCTGGCCCGCCTCGTCCTCCGCGGGCGGCCCGGGCGGGGCCTCGGCCCGTACGTCGATCTCCTCGCCGGCCCGCAGCCGTTGCATGGCCTCGGGCAGCTTGCGGCGGGCGATCTCCAGGGCGCTGTTGCGCAGGCTCACCAGCTCGACGACGAGACCGCGTCCGATGCGCACGGAGATCACGAGCGAGGCGGCGACGGCGATCAGGCCGAGGAGGACCGCGGCACCGGCCGGGCTGAGCAGACCCCGGGTGAACGGATCGGCGCGATGGGCGACGCCGCCGCCCGCGTCCCGCTCGATGGCCCGCATGCCGTCCTGCACACGCGCGTGTGCGGTCTGCCAGGCGACCTCGGTGGTCGTGTAGACGGCGCGCGTGCCGGGGGCGGCGGCGAGGGTGCGGTCCTCGGCGGTGGTCACGGTGGTGTAGGCGCCGCTGCCCGCGAGCGCCCGCCAGGCGGCCTGGTCGGAGCCGCGCAGATCGACCACGGCGGACTCGGTGAGGGCGCGCCGGGTGTCGACGGCCCCGGTGAACAGCCGCAGCCGCTCCCCGCTGAGGCCGCCCGCCAGCCGGGCGCTGGCCAGTACGGCGTCCTCCTGGGCCAGTGCCTCGCCCGCGCGGGAGAACTCCAGCAGCACGCGCGCGTCGGAGCCGAGTTCGGCGTCCTGGATGCCGGTGAGGGCACCACCCACCGCGAAGGCCCCGGCGATGGTCCGGGTGTAGCGGCCGTACGTCTCGTCCCATCCCGCGCGCTGTTCGAGCACGGCGGTGCGCAGCGGACGCAGTTGCTCGACGCCGGTCACGAAGGTCTCGAGCCGCTGGGCGACTCCGGCGGGCAGCTCCTCGCTGTCGGCGACGGTGTTGCCGTCCCCGAGGCGGAGCGCGGCGACCGCGCGATCGGTGCGTGCGGCGAGCGTGCGCAGGTCCTCGCCCTGGCCGTCGGAGGGATCGGTCGCGTACCGGACGGCGGCCGCGCGTTCCGCCTGGAGGGCGGTCACGGCGTCGGCGACGGGTGTGCGGATGGCGGCGTCGACGCGTTGTGACTGCCGTAGCCGGGAGACGTCCTGGGCGGTGGTGACGGTCGCGTACGCCCACAGGGCGAGCAGCGACACGACGGGCACCATCAGCAGGCAGACGATCTTGGCTCGGACCGTGCGCGGTCGTATCCGCCAGCCTCCGGCGGGCGCGGGTATGTCCTCCGTCACCGGGTCCGCGGAGTCGTCCCGGCCTTCGTCGGCCGGGGGTCCGGCGTGTGCGCGGCGGCCGCGCATGGGCGCCGGAAGCGGTGTCTCGGTGCCTGCTGTGGGGGTCCTACGCGGTGTACGCATGGCCTCCTCGCTCGGAAGTGGTCGGGGGGTGCCGTCGGGGTCGCCCGGGCCCGGTCGCACGGCTAGGGGGCGACGCTCTCGACCGGTCGCTGGGCGGAGGCGGATGCCTCGCGCTCTCCCGTGGTGGGCGACAGGGCGACGAAGGCCGAGGTCAGGAACAGGTAGGAGCCGAGGCCCACGGCGAGCGGGAAGATGAACTGCATGGCCGTGGCCCCGGGCAACGCGGCGCCGGAGGGCGAGACCCGCACGCTCACCGCGAACATCCCGGTGTAGTGCATGCTGCTGACCGCGGCCCCCATGATCAGGGAGGCGATGGTGACGGCGACGGGCGACTTGATGTTGAGCGCTGCCCACAGGGCCGCCGTCGCCGCGACGACGGCGATGACGACGGAGAGCGCGACGAGCACCGGGTCGTAGTGGACGTCACCGTGCAGCCGTACGGCGGCCATGCCCAGGTAGTGCATGCTCGCGACGCCCAGGCCGGTGGTGAGCCCGCCGAGCAGGAGTGCGCGGATCCGGTCGCGGCTGTAGCCGACGGCGAAGACGCCGGCGCAGACGACGACCATGGCGACGAGGAGGCTCACGATGGTGAGCGGTACGTCGTAGCGGATGTCGGTGCCCGAGACGCTGAAGCCGAGCATGGCCACGAAATGCATGGTCCAGATGCCCGTGCCGATGGCGGAGGCAGCGGTGACGAGCCAGTTGCGGCGCGAGCGTCCGGTGGCGCCGAGGGCGCGCACGGTGCAGCGCAGGCCGAGCGCGGCGCCTATACAGGCCATCACGTACGACAGCGCGGGTGTCAGCCAGCCCAGGGCGGCGTGGTCCAGGTGTCCCATGGCCACGGGACGCTAGTCCGGGCACGGGCGCACAAAGAGGGCGCATTTCGAAAGCTGTTGCAATATGACGCAGACGGACACGTGAACGATCGCGTGACGCTCGAACGTGTGCGTAGGTATGTCATCCGTGTCGGTGAGGGATCATGCGGAACATGAGCGACGACCACACACATGTCCAGGAGTTCTTCGGCGCTCGCGCCGCCGACTGGGACAGCAGGTTCCCGGACGACGGCCCCGCCTATGCCGCCGCGGTCGCCGAACTCGGCCTGCGCGCGGGCGATCGCGTCCTCGACGCCGGGTGCGGCACGGGGCGGGCCCTGGCGCCCCTGCGTACGGCCGTGGGGGCCTCCGGAGTGGTCGTGGGGGCCGATCTGACGCCGGCCATGCTGCAGGCCGCCGTACGGGCGGGACGGGACCGGGACGGCCGGTTGCTGCTCGCCGACGTGGCCGCGCTGCCGTTGCGCTCCGGATCGCTGGACGCCGTTTTCGGAGCGGGGCTGATCTCGCATCTGCCCCGACCGGCCGACAATCTGCGCGAGTTGGCGCGCGTGGTGCGGCCCGGCGGGGTCCTCGCCCTGTTCCACCCGATCGGCCGGGCGGCCCTGGCCGCGCGCCAGGGCCGGCAGATCACTCCGGAGGACCTGCGCTCGGAGCCCAATCTCCGCCCCCTGCTGGCCGGTTCGGGGTGGCGCATTACGTCGTACGTCGACGAGGACACCCGCTTCCTGGCCCTGGCCGTCCGCGAGGCCTGACCTCACTGCGGGAGACCATCGCGTCATTCAGCCGCTGAACGCCCCCCGTGGCGCACCGGGCAGCCCCGTATCCCCGGCACCGGCCACGTGCCCAGCTCGTCGAGCCGGTAGCCGTTCGGGTAGCCCTTGACCTCGCGGTTCTGGCGGGCGTGGTGCGGCTCACGGCGGGGTGGCAGCAGGCGGACCAGACGGCCACGCGCGCGTACCGCACCGCGCGCGAGCGAGCGGGTGACGGCGCTCGGGGCCGGATAGCGGAAGGCATCCAGGAGGGGGTCGTCGAGCAGGGCGAGCGTCGAGGTGCGCAGCAGCGGAGCGAGGGGGCGCGGGTACCAGGAGGCCATGAGGGCGAGGGTGGCGTCCGAGACCCGTCGGCCCCCTTCGTCCCAGCCGAAGTGGGCTTCCTCGTAGGCGTCCAGGAAGGTCTCGAACTCCTCGTAGGACTCGAGTATGTCCTTGATGCCCATGTGCTGCCCCAGGGCGCGGTAGTGGCCCACGGAGGCGACGATCTCGTGCCGCGACAGCCTGCGCCAGCCGTAGGCGTCGATCCAGCGCCGGGGCATCACGACGAACGTGGACAGGACGTACCGCATGTCGTCGTCGGCTATGTCGTACCTGCGGTGCATCTGGTTGATGCGGCGGACGGCGGTGGTGCCCTGCACGCTGTCGAAGCCATGCTCCACGATCGCGTCGAGGAGCAGCACGGTGTCGTCGTAACGTTTCTGTGGATGTTCCGTGAGCTCCGCCGTCTCGGCGAGGAGCCGCCCGATGCGGGGCACGGCATAGGTGCGGTAGAGGGCCAGTTCGAGGGCGCGGGTGTAGTCCCAAGGGAACTCGTACGCCGAGCTGATGCGGTAGATCTCCGAGGCGTCCTCGTGCGGGTCCATCCGCCGGATCTGTTCGAGTCGCTCGAACCGCTTCACCGGGCCGTCCCCCTTCTGCCGCCGAGGCTCCAACTCTACGTTGAAGAGCAGGAGATGAACGTCGAGCGAGACCACACGACACTGGGGGAAGGTGGTCGGCATGTGGGGCCGGATCCGCAAGTCCAGCACCAGATTCGTCAATTCCCTGCGCACCGAGGCGCGCACCGGCCGGGAACCCCGCCCGCACAACCTGTTCGAGGCGGCCGCCGCATACGTCTCGGCCTGCGCGGAGGACGACCAGGACCGGGTCGAGGAGGCGGCGGCCTGGGTCTCTCCGGAGGCTCTGTCGTTCGGGGTGAACGAACTCGCGTGCCGGGCGGTCATCGCCCTCGCGCGAGAGCGCGACGAGTCGCCGCGTACGGTGGCACGTGCACTTCTGGGGCTGCCCGCGGCCTGACCGGTCGCCCACAGGTGGTCGTTTCGCCCCGTCCAGCCGGAAAACTGCAGCTCCGGGTGTGCTTGGGAGTCGTGACAAGCGCCTTCCGGGCGCACTAGGGTGCGCGCCGTTGGACGAACCGATGGGGAGGCTGGGATGGCCGGGACGGACGAGGACGTCGTCGCCGCCGCGGACGACGCGCTCTATGTGCTGACGGCGGTGCTACTGACGCCTGCGCAGTTCCCGAGCGTGCTGGGCGACGACTATCCGGAGGCCTGTGCCGCGCTCGGTCTCGCACCGCTCGCCGACGGCTACGGCCTGGTGATCGGCCAGGACGGGAGCGGCGCCCGGTGGACCGTGGTCGTCGACGACGTCTCCCTGGTCGCCGTCGCCATCGCGTCGTGGGACTGCGGGATGGAGTACGACCTGTCACCGGAGGAGCACACGGTCGTGGCCGCGCTGGCCGGCTGGCCGCTTCCGGTCGCCGTCGCCGCGCCGGGTGTGCCTGCGCCGCACGACCCCGATCCCGAGATCGCCGACGGCCCGCCGCTCGCGCCGCCGGACACCTCGACCTGGGGATCGGCCCAGCGGCGTCTGGGGGCCGACGAGATCGCGCTGCAGTGGGCGACATGGCGGTCGCAGATCGACGACGCGGCCTTCTCGAACCCCGACGGCGGCTCCGCCGAGGACGACGGCTCCGCGGACGAGGCCGAGGCCACGGTCGAGACCGAGGCGCCCAAGAGGCACAGCGGCATCCGGCGCGTGCTCGCGGAGGCGCGGGCCTATGTGGAGTCGCCGCCGCCCCTGGGGCGCGTCCGGTCGTCCTTCGCGTCGGGTGAGGCGCGGACGCTGCGCGCCGACGGTCCCGGCTGGTCGCTCGTGGCCAGGACCGACGACATCGCCTTCGTGCTTCTCGACGACGAGCCCGGAGAGGTGCTGCCGGTGGGCCGGGGCCCGGAACTGCCCGGCCTTCTGGACGCGCTCGACAAGATGGCCGTACGACCGAGCTGAGCACCGCGGGCGGGACCCCGGTCGGCCATGGCGCACCGGCCGGCCGGAGACCGCCCGCGGACGGTGCGTCAGCGGCCGAGTTCCTTGCGGGTGACGCGGCGCAGCCTGCGCCGCTGCGAGGGGTCCAGCGTGAGGTAGGCGGCGGCCGGGACTCCCAGGACGATCAGGAGCGCGGCCCACCACGGCAGCCAGATCAACAGCAGGAGTCCGACCGCCACACCCCCCGCGGCGATCTTCGCGTTCTTCGACATGTGCGTCGCCTCCTTCGCGGCCATTGCCGCTCTCTGTCCAGAAAAACGGGCCCGCGCTGCGTGCAGTTCCGGACCGCGACCCTGAGACATCCCTGAGACCGGATCCCCGAGACACCCCTGAGACCGCGCCCCGGGCACCAGGGTCCACCTTTACCGCTCCGTCCGCAGCGGCTCGCCCACCTCGTGCAGGTGACGCAGCGCCTGCCGGTAGGAGTCCACGAGTCCGGTCTCCGTGTAGGGGATACCCAGCTCCCGGCAGTGGGCCCGCACCAAGGGGCGGGCCAGACGCAGATGGGGCCTGGGCATGCTGGGGAACAGGTGGTGCTCGATCTGGTAGTTGAGGCCGCCGAGGAACCAGTCGGTCACCGCGCCGCCCCGGATGTTGCGGGAGGTGAGCACCTGGCGGCGCAGATGACCCCAGGACTCGCCGTCCGGGTCCGGCATCTCCATCCCCTTGTGGTTGGGCGCGAAGGACATGCCCAGGTGCAGTCCGAAGAGCGCCTGGTGAAGCGCGGCGAAGACCAGCGCCTTGCCGGGGGACATGACGGTCAGCAGCAGCGTGGCGTAGGCGACGAGATGGGTGATCAGGAGGGCGCCCTCCACCCTGCGCTCGCCGGGTGTCTGGCGGCGCAGGTCCCGGAAGCTCTGGATCTTGAGGGCGACGCCTTCCAGGAGGGTGAGCGGGAAGAAGAGCCACGCCTGGTTGCGGGTGAGCCGGCGGCGGAAACCGGTGCGGTGCTTCGCCTGTTCACCGGTGAAGACGAGGACGTCGGCGGCGACGTCGGGGTCCTTGTCGATGTGGTTGGGGTTGGCATGGTGCCGGTTGTGCTTGTTGTTCCACCATCCGTAGCTCATGCCGAGCAGCAGGTTGCCGTGGACGAGGCCGACGATCCGCCCGGTCGCCTTGTCGCCGGTGATCTGCGCGTGGCCGGCGTCGTGGCCGATGAAGGCGGTGCGGGCGGAGAACACCGCCAGGAGGGGCGCGAGGAGGACGGTCCACCAGGAGTTCCCGACCATGACGACCGCCGTGACGATTCCCGCGAGGGCGAGCGCGTTGCAGGCCATGACGCGGGCGTACCAGCCGTGCCTGCGGTCGAGGAGACCCTGGCCCTTGACGGTGCGCAGCAGGGGCGCGAACTCGCTGCCGCCGGGCGGCGATCCGGGCCGCTCGCGCGGATGGACGGCCACAGGCGCGCTGGTTTGCGACATGTCCGGACTCCGGCTCTCTCGGGAAACGGGCTGACCTCAGAAAACGTACGAATCAGCGGCCGCCCCCGACCATGAGGACGCCCCCCGTCTGTGTGCGGGGGTCAGCACCGGCGGCACAGGGGGGTTGGCAACACCCCGCTCCGGATCGCCCTTCGCCCGGACGTTCCGAGGTGCTGTACCCTCGACCACTCCCCGCCGGTAGTCAAACTTGAGGAGCTCTGCGATCGCCGCCCAGAGTCTGCCAGCGACAACGCCCGCCGAGATCTCCGAACTGGCTTCGTGCTGTGCCGTGTTCCTGCCTGGCGAGCTGCCCGCCGTGGCCTTCTGGCGCCCCGACGGCGCCGCGCCCGCGACGGTCGCCACGGGCACCGTCGAGGACCTGACCGTGGTGGTACCCGGCGCCGAGGGGGTGGAGGCGGTGGACCTGCCTGCCCTGGTCCTGCCGGTACGCGCCGCCCTGCCGGTCCTCACGCGTGCGCGTACCTCCCCGCACGGACACCGGGCGACGGTGTTCTGGGGCGCCGCGACCGTGCTCGCCCTCCAGTACGTGGCGCGTGGGCTGCTGCTGCCCGGCCTCTCCCCGACCGACCACGACGCCTGGCGCATGGGCCCCCTCGGCCCGGCGGACGTCGAACAGGTGCGCCGCCTCGCCGCCTCGATGCCGCCGGAGGCACACGCCGTACCGCTGGACACCGCGGTACCCCTGCGGCTGCCCGACCCCGAACGGCTGTTGCGCGCCTTCCTGGACGCCGTCGCGGACGCCCTGCCCCGCTCGCCCGCGGCGCGGCTCGTCACGGGCGGGCCCGCCTACGCCGCACCGGAGCGCCAGCACCTGCCAGAGCACCGCGCGTGGGACAGCCCTACGGAGTGGAGCCCACCGGCGACGGGAACAAGCCCACCAATGGGGTTGCGC
>NZ_JBEYVC010000081.1:0-43342 GCF_040643855.1 Streptomyces sp. NPDC047072
GTCGGCGACGGTCGGTGTCGTCGCGGCGGTCGGACTGGTGGCGGCGATCGTGCTGGGCGGGTGCGCGGGTGCGGTCATGGGCCGGTTCGAGGGCGTGGTCCCGGGCGGGCACGACGGCCTGGCCACAGCCCTGCCGGTCGCCTGCGCGGCCGTGCTCGTCGCGGTGCTGTGCGCCGGGCGCGGTCCGGTGGTCCGGCTGCTGTCGGGCGAACTGCTCACCGAGGTGGGGCGGCTGTCGTACAGCCTCTTCCTGCTGCATCTGCCGGTGTTCTGGCTGCTGCGGGACGGCCGGCCGGGCCTCGGTCCGCTCCCGTTGTTCCTGGCCGGCGGTGTGGTCGCGTGGTTCCTCGCGATGCTCGTCCACTACCTGCTCGTGGAGCGCCTGGCCACCCGGCCGTGGCGCCGGTCCGCCGGACGGGATCCGGCGGACCGGGTGACGAACCGCTGAACTCGGCCGGCGGCGGGATCAGGCCTCGTCGGCCCACTTCTTGAGCGCCGCCTTGCTCGCGAAGTCCGCGACGTTCTTGTCGACCGGGTCGTCGGTGTACTGGTGGAAGCGCCACTTCGCCTTGATGCGGGGCTTGCCCGCGGTGACGTAGTCGGCGATCCAGAGGCCGTCGCCCGCGTAGGACGTGGTGTCGACGTTGAGCCAGTAGTGGCGGTTGGCGTACAGGATCACCCGGTTGTCGGGCCGCAACTCCCGTACCTTGCGGATGAAGTTGTCCTTGTCCGCGTTGCTCGCGTGCGTGCCGTCGCTCGTCGTCTCCCAGTCGACGGCGAGGATGTCGCCGGTCTTCTCGGGGGCGTGCTTGACGAAGTACTCGGCCTGGGCGGTGAGGTTGCCGGGCCACAGGAAGTGGTAGAAGCCGACGACCAGACCGGCGTCACGCGCGTGCTTGGTCTGGGCGGCGAGCTTCGGGTTGACATACGAACGCCCCTCCGTCGCCTTGATGAAGACGAAGGAGAGGCCGTCCGTGTCGAAGGAGGAGGACTGGTAGGCGCTGACATCGATGCCACGGAGCATGTGGGGGCTCCTTGAAGCCGAGGAGGAAGTCGAAGTGGGGGGACGGTAGTTGATGATGCCCCACATGCCGCCGGGGGAACCTCAGCCTCGCGTGGCCACCGAGGAGAGCACCGACGCGGACTTCGCGGACCAGTCCGAGGTGATGACGCTCGCATGGTCCGCCGCCAGCAGGGACAGCCGCGCGGCCACCTCGGCGTCCGTGGGATCGGTGGAGGAGATTGCGGGGGACACTCCGTACGCGTCCGTCATGATGAGGATGTAGTGGTTTGTCGAGTAGAACGACGTGTCGTAGGCGTTGTTGACGTAGGTGGCCGCGTCACCGTCGAAGAAGACGAACCAGGGGCGGATCGTGGTGTCCGAGTAGCGCGTGCGCGGGTCGCCCGCGGCGGCGCCCAGCACCGCCGGGAAGGCCTGCGCCGCCGCGATGTTCCCGGCCGCGTAGAGGTCGCGCAGGTGGTCGGCGTACTCCTCGTCGGTCCAGTAGGAGTCGAGCGGGTTGGACTCCTCGACGGTGCCGGGAATCAGCTCGAAGACGAACTTGCCTTTGAGGGCGTCCCTCGTCGGCCAGGCGTTCGCCTTCGCGGCCGCGTCCGGCGTGGAGTACGACGAGCCGAGCAGGTCGGACGGTTTGTAGACGCTGCTGCCGAGCTTCTGCGAGACGAGCGTGTCGAACTCGTCGGGGCCGAGGCCGGCGTCGTTGTCGAAGCCGACCTTCATCTCGACCTTGACGACGATCGGCGCGTGGTCCGGGTGGAGTTGCTCCCAGGCCGCCATGTTGTCGAGGCAGCTGCCGAGGTCCTGGTTGCGGTCCTTGCTGTACAGCTCGCTCGGCTCGTCCGCGTACTCGCAGTTGTTGTCGTTGGCGAGCGGCTTGTCGTGGCTGACCCGCCAGCGCTTGTTCACGCTGTCCGCGTACACGTCCAGTTCGAGCAGCGAGGCGCCCGAGTCCAACGCCTGGGCCCAGTAGGTGTACTTGTCCTTCTCGTACGCGTTGTGCGTGCCGATCGTCGTCGTCTCGCCGAACGTCGGTGTCGCCGCGTGGGCGTTGCCGGGGATCGCGATCAGTATCGCCGCCGCGCCCGCGAGCGCCGCCAGCCGTCTCACCACTCGCATGCGTCACTTCTCCTTCGCTGTCACCGAGTTGGCGGCAGCGTAGGAGCAAGCGGTTACTGCGCGGTAGACCCAAGGGGAACATCATCTTCCGCAATACGGGCCGCGAGCGCCGAGAAGGCCGCCGACAGCGCCTGCGGGGGCCGTCCGAGGTCCACGGCGTGGGCGGTGACGGTGACTCCGGAACGGCGGATGACGTGGTCCTTCGCACCGCCCTCCGAGGCGCCCGCGTACACCAGATGACCGCGCGGGAGGCCCAACGCCGTGCAGTATCCAAGGAGTTGGTAAAGATGCTCGACGCGGGGCGCGGCGGTCCGCAGGAAGGCGTACTTGGCGTCCACGACGGACACCGGACGACCGGCCCGGTAGAGCACGAGATCCGGCCGGAAGCGCACCCGCCCCGCCTCGTCCAGCCGGTGCCGCGTCTCCTGCGCGGCACACCGCACCCGGTACCCGGCCAGGGCGTCGCCGAGGGCCCGCTCGACGAACCGCTCGAACACGTCCGGCATGTCGAGCACGAAGCCGTCCACCGCGGCCGGCTCCCCTCCTTCGGGTCGCACCGACCGGCCGGCCAGGACCAGCTCGGCGAGCCCGAGGGCGTGTGTGTAGCGGGAGTTGAGCCGGCTCGGGGTCCACTTCGGGAGCGGCTCGCCCGCCCGTGGCGGCCGTACGCCGGTCAGGTGGTCGGCCAGGTGACGCAGGGCCCGGCGGGTGGTGCCGGGGACGCCCGGCAGCCGGGCGGCGAGGAGCAGGGCCGCGAGCAGGACGCGGTTCTCGGCGATGTCCGGGGTGTGGTCGTCGTAGCTGACGGCGACGGGCAACGGCAGTCCGACGCGGCGCAGTTGGTCCGCCGTACGGATCCGGCCGCGCAGCAGGGAGAGGTCCTCCTCGACCGTGCGGTAACCGTGCAGGACACCGCCCTCCAGCGTGCGCCGTGCGCTGCGGGCGAGCAGGTCGGCGACGGCCGGCAGCAGGTCGTCGGCCGCGGCCGCGGTGACCGGCTCGGGACGCCAGGGGTCGCCGGGGGCGTAGGAGAGCAGGAACAGCAGGTCCCGGACCGCGATCTTCGGGCGCAGGCGCAGCTGGACGGCCCCGCCGGACGGGGTGCGCACCCGGACCAGGCCCGCCTTCTGGTTGCCGGACACCCGCCAGCGGCCGCCGGTCATCGGGGTGAGCCGGACCAGCCCGGGGACGGTGAGCAGCGCGGCCACCTGGTCGCCGGTCAGCCCCGCCACCGTCCCGGGACCGGTCTCCGCCACCTCCAGATCGAGGTGGGTCACGGCTCCACCGTCGCGCGCAGGGCGGCGAGGCCGTACTCCTCCTCGACGTCCACGCCCGTGCCGTACAACTGGTCCTCCAGCAACGGCAGGATCTGGGTGCGCCAGATGAGTTCAAGGCCCTCCGGCCGGGCCACCGAGGGCTTCATCAGGTACGACGGCCCGATCGCGCGGTCGGCGTCGCCGAGCCGGGAGTTGAGCTCGGCCAGGATGCGGGCCGGGGTGTCCGGCAGGCCGCGGGAGTCCAGCCAGCGCTCCAACAGGCCCTGCACGGGAGGGCGTTCGGGCGAGAGCCGGCGGAAGGCGAAGCGGCGGCGCATCGCCGCGTCGACCAGGGCGATGGAGCGGTCGGCGGTGTTCATCGTGCCGATGAGGAACAGGTTGGCGGGCAGGTGGAAGGGGTCGTGCGGGCTGTACTGGGTGGTGACCGGCTCCTCCCGGTACTCCAGCAGGAAGTACAGCTCGCCGAAGACCTTCGCCAGGTTGGCCCGGTTGATCTCGTCGACGATCAGCACGTAGGGGTTCGCCGGGTCCTGGCGGGCGCGCTCGGCGATCAGCTTGAACGGGCCCGGCTGCACCTCGAACACCACGGACCCGGCCTCGCCGCGCACCGGCCGGAAGCCCTCGAAGAAGTCCTCGTAGGTGTAGGAGGGGTGGAACTGGACGAGTTCCACCCGGTCCGGTCCGGCCAGATGGCGGGCCAGAGCGCGCGCGAGGTAGGTCTTGCCGGTGCCGGGCGGGCCGTGCAGGACCAACTGGCGCTGCTCCTGGAGCTGTTCGGCGGTCTCCCGCAGCCAGGGCAGCGGCATCAACAGCTGCGCCGCCAACTCCTCCGTCACCGACGGCAGTTCGAGGGGCTTGAGAACGTCCGCCTCGATCAGCGGCTCGGCGACGGCGTCCTCCAGCCCCGCCCGCTCGGCGAGTTCGGCGGCCACGCTGCTGATGTCGTACAGGGCGGGCGGCCGGGTCAGCTTGGACTGTACGGTCTCCGGCAACTCGGCCCTGGGCAGCGGCCGTTCGGAGGTCGCCCAACGCACCGGGCGGCGGCGGGCGTTGTCCGGGCCGTCCGAGGCGTCGTAGGAGGCGGGGCCCTGGACAGTGCCGACGTGGACCTCGTCCGGGGTGACGGTGACGACGAGGTCGCCGGGCTGTACCAGGGTGAGGAAGGCGTGCAGTTGGTAGGCGGCCTGGCCGCGCAGCTGGGCGGTGGACTCCGGCATCGCGTCGGCGACCGCCCGCTGGACCGCGCGCTTGTCGGACCCCGCGGGGATGTCGGGCACCTCCGACCAGGACAGCGAGCAGTAGCCCCGGTCGAGCCAGTCCGGGACGAAGTCGTGCCCGTCCACGTTGTTCCCGCGCACCAGCCAGCCGCGTTGGCCGTGCTCGGTGGAGCCCACGCGCCACCGGCCCACCCAAGGGTCGTCGTAGAACTCCACGCGACCGCCCGCCTCGGGCCGCAACCGCTCTTGGAGCGCGAGCAGGTCGCGGTCGTCGTCGCCGGTGAGGCCGGGCAGTTCGTCGGCGAAGGCCTTCACGATGCGCTGCTTGTGATGGACGCTGGCGATCGGCTCGAACACGTCGGGGAAGAGCAGGTACAGCAGGACGTGGATCTGCGCGCGGCCCTTTTTGTGCCCTACCGAACGCTGCACGTCCAGGCACTCCTCCCGGAAGCGCCACGGGTCTTCGAGGACGGCCTTCCGGTCGGGGCCGGACATGTCGGTGAGCCGTTCCACCAGCAGCACCAGGATCTGGAACTGCGCCCACCGGTAGTTCAGGAAGCCCTGCCCGCCGTTCATGAAGCCCTTGAGGGACGGCTTGAACTCGTCGGGGACCGTCAGCCGGTCCATGTGGGTCCAGGACAGCACCTCGCCCAGGATCTGCAGCTTTTTCGTGACGCCTATCTGCGCGGGCACCAGCGGCGCCATGTTCACGAACAGCAGCTCGGCCGCGAGCACGATCGTCGAGTCGGGCGCGCCGTCCAGCTGGCGGCGCAGCTTGACGAGGAAGGTGTCGGTGCCCTCGTCCGGCTGGTCCACGAACCGGGCCCGCAGATCCAGCGCCCTGGGCCGGGTCCACGCCTGGTGGTCCGGTGCGAACGCGGACTTCCCGGTCAGCAGCCCGTCCCGGAAGACCCGCTGCACGACCGCCACGGTCTCCGCCCCCACGGGCTGCTCCGCCGCCATCCGACCCCCTGCGTCCGTCGCGTCGCTCGAAGATCCCAGCGTAGAAGGGGCCTTGAGTGGTCGTCACCCGTTCGGGCCCGGGCGATCGTCACCCGTGCTCGGGCCCGAACGGATCCTCCAGCTCCCCCCGCAGAATCTCCGCCGCCCCCTCCGCGTCCCCCTCCGCAACCGCCCGCACCAGCGCCGCGTGGGCCTCGTCGGCCGCGTTGGGGTCCTGGTCGCGCAGGCCCGTCAGGGCGAGGAGGTCGAGGAGGCCGGTGCGCAGGGACGGGGTGAACTCCCGGAAGAGGTCGGCGAGTACGGGGTTGTGGGCGGCGGCGACCACGGTCGCGTGGAAGGCGATGTCCGCGTCGATGAAGGCCGCGTCGTCCCTCGCGGCCGCGGCCCGGCGTGCTTCCAGCGCCGCCTCGATCGCCTCGATGTCCTCCGGCGTACGGCGCCGTGCCGCGAGCCGCGCCGCGTGGACCTCCACGGCCATCCTGACCTCGTAGACGTCCGTCACCGCCGCCCTCCGCAGCCGCGTCGGCCAGTCCTCCGCCGGCTCCGTTGCGACGACGAAGACGCCCGCGCCCTGGCGGGCTCGCACCAGCCCCGCCCCGGCCAGCGCGCGCAGCGCCTCGCGGACCGTGGAGCGGCCGACCCCCAGCTCTTTCGCGAGGGTCGTCTCGCCGGGCAGCCGGGTGCCGACCGGCCACTCGCCCCCGGTGATCTGCGCCCGCAGCCGGGCCGCGGCCTGCTCGACCAGGGGGCTGGGGCGGACGGCGCCTAGCGGGGGCATGGACTCACCGATCTGTCGAAGGAGAAGGGAGGAGAGGGGAGGGCCCTTCCGGCGGAACAGCAGGAACAGCAGGACCCTGTACGGGAATTCTCACTTGTCTGAGGACCTGAGGTGTGGATAGCGTACCGATCATGACGCTCCGCGGTCTCCTTCTTCTCGGCTGCCGCGGCGGGGCCTGACGCGACCGGCACCCCGCCGCGGGTCGCCGTGCTGCCGGTCCCCGACCGACCGAAGCCGAAGGACACCCCGTGACCGTCGAAGGACACACCGCGCCTTCCGTCTGGAATCCCCAGCGGACCGGTGGCATGCCCCACCACCGCTACCGCCCCTACGACCAGCGTGTGAACGTACCGGTCACCGACCGGAGTTGGCCCTCCGCCCGGATCCTGCGGGCCCCGCTGTGGGTCCCCGTGGACCTGCGCGACGGCAACCAGGCGCTGGCCGAGCCCATGGACACCGCGCGCAAGCGCCGCCTCTACGACCTGCTGGTCGCGACCGGGTTCAAGGAGATCGAGGTCGGCTATCCGTCCGCCAGCCGCACCGACTTCGACTTCGTCCGGCATCTGGTGACCACGGACGCCGTACCCGACGACGTCACCCCCGTCGTGTTCACCCCCGCCAGGACCGACCTGATCGACCGCACCTTCGAGTCGGTCGAGGGAATGCCCCGGGCCGTCGTCCACCTGTACCTCGCCACCTCACCGGTGTGGCGGGACGTCGTCCTCGGCCGGGACCGGCGCGAGCTGCGGCAGACGCTGGAGAAAGCCGCCGGGCACATGGCCCGGCGAGCCGGGAACAGGCCCGTACGCTTCCAGTTCTCGCCCGAGACCTTCAACCTCACCGAACCCGACTTCGTCCTCGAACTGTGCGACCTGCTCACGGAGTTGTGGGACGCGAGCCCCGACCGGCCGGTCACCCTCAACCTCCCGGCCACCGTCGAGATCGCCACCCCGAACGTGTACGCCGACCAGATCGAGTACATGCACAGAAACCTCTCCCGCCGCGACTCGGTCATCCTCTCCGTCCACCCGCACAACGACCGCGGCACCGGCGTCGCCTGCGCCGAACTCGCCGTGCTGGCAGGCGCCCAGCGGGTGGAGGGCTGTCTGTTCGGCAACGGCGAGCGGACCGGGAACGTCGATCTGGTGACCCTCGCGATGAACCTGTACGCCCAAGGCGTGGACCCCATGGTCGACTTCAGCGACATCGACGCCGTGCGGGAGACCGTCGAGCACTGCAACCGGATCCCGGTGCACCCGCGCCACCCGTACGCCGGCGACCTTGTGTACACCGCCTTCTCCGGCACCCACCAGGACGCCGTCAGCAAGGGCCTCGCCCACCGCGACGCCCACCCGGACGCGCCCTGGCAGGTCCCGTACCTGCCGATCGACCCGGCCGACGTCGGGCGGACGTACGAGGCGGTCATCCGCGTCAACTCCCAGTCGGGCAAGGGCGGAACGGCGTATCTGCTGCGCACGCACCACGGCCTCGACCTGCCGTCCCGTATGCGACCCGACTTCTCCCGGGCCGTCCAGGAGGCCACCGACGCGAGCGGCCGGGAGATGACTCCGAAGGAGCTGTACGAGCTGTTCCGGGCCACCTATCTCGTCGAGGGCGAGGTCCGGCTGCGCGACGGGAGGGCGTACGAGGAGGCGCCCGGCGTCCACCGCTTCGTCGGCACGCTGGAGTGCGGCGACCGCGTCGGCGACCACGAGGGCACCGGCACCGGCCCGGTCTCGGCCTTCGTGGACGCGCTCGCCGGTGCCGGGTACGCCGTCGAGGTCACGGACTTCGCAGAGGACGACGAGGCGGCCTACGCCGAATGCCGGGTCGACGGCCGTACGACCGCCTGGGGTGCCGGCACCGGCCCGGCCGCCGCCGTCGACGCCGTGCTGTCCGCCGTGAACCGGGCGCTGCGGTGACCGAGGTCCTGCGCGCCGAGGACGTGCACGTCACCAGGGACGGGCGGCCGATCCTCCGGGAGGTCTCGCTGACCGTCCGGACCGGCGAGCACTGGGCGCTGCTCGGCGCCAACGGCGCGGGCAAGTCCACGCTGCTCAGGCTGCTCGGCGCGCTGGTCCACCCGACCCGGGGCACGGTGGAGGTGCTGGGCCACCGGCTCGGCCGGGTCGACCTCAGGGAGCTGCGCGCGTACGTCGGTCACGTCGATCCCCGCCATCCGCTCACCGCGCCGCTGCGGGTCCGGGACATCGTGCTGACCGGGCTGACCAACTCGGTTGCCCCGCTCCCTCGTTGGCGGCCCGGCGGCGAACAGCGGGAGAGGGCCGACCGGCTCATCGGCACCCTCGGCCTCGCCGACCTCGCGGACGCCCGCTGGCCCACGCTCTCCCAGGGGCAGCGCGGCCGTACGCTCATCGCCCGCGCGCTGATGCCGAAGCCCCGGCTGCTGCTGCTCGACGAACCGGCGACCGGACTCGACCTGCCGGGCCGCGAGCAGCTGATCGACGCGCTGGACTCGCTGCGACGCGCGCATCCGACGCTCGCGACGGTCCTGGTCACCCACCACCTGGAGGAACTCCCGCCCGGCACCACCCACGCGATGCTGCTCCGCGAGGGCCGCGTCCTCGCGCAGGGCCGGGCGGCCGAAGTCCTCACCGGCGACCGAGTCGGCAAGTGCTTCGGCCTGCCGCTGGTGCTGGACCGGCACGACGGCCGCTGGAGCGTACGGATCACGGGCCGGGCATGACGAAAGGGGGCGCCTCGCGGGGCGCCCCCTTTGCGTACGTCCTACTTGTTCAGGAACGCCCAGAACTCGTCGAACGAGAGGAGGTGGTCGCCGTTCAGGTCGCGGCTGTTGATGATCGCCTCGGCGACCGAGTCGGTCACGTTCCAGTCACCGCCCTGGGCGAGGGCGGACTTGAACTCGGCGGCCGTGATCGAACCGTCCCCGTCCGCATCGATGCGCTCGAACTGCTTGCGTGCTTCCTCGATGTCGATGTGCGCCACCGATCCGCCCCTTTTCGTCGTGCCGTGTCCTGGGTGTCTTGTTGACGGAGGTCAGATTAGCCGTCCGTCCGGGCCCGCAGTGCGGCGACCACCCAGGCCACGTCCTCGGCGTGCATCGTCCCGGGCTCGTGGCCCTTCAGTACGGCGATCAGCCTCCGGTAGCGGTTGGCCTCGGTGTGGAACGCCGACTCCAGGCGTTCCAGGACCACGGCCCGGTCGGCGTCCGGCCCGAACAGCTCGTCCAGGACCGGCCCGGCCTCCGGTGCCCCGGGCACGACACCGTCCTCGCGGGCCCGCCCGGCCAGGTCGACCAGCCGCTTGAAGAACTGCATCGAGGCGCCCACCGGCACGTCGGGACCACGGTCCTGGGTGTTGTACTCGACCATCTGCCGCATCCGGGCCCGGAACTCCGGGTCCTGCACCAGTTCCGCCAGCTCCACCCAGGCGTCGACCTGCCGCGGTGTCGGGTCGTCGGGCAGGTCGACGGCGGTGTGCCGCAGGCGGCGCTCGATGTCCGGGTCGGCCATGTCGAGCCCCTGGAACACCTCCGTCACGAACTCCTCCATGATCCGCCTGCGCTCGGCCGCCGACAGCCGTGCCAGTTTGTTCATCAAGGTCATCTCCTCCGCGCTCGAATCGCGTCTCGCGACCGTCGACAGCACCGCACGGATCACCTTCAGCGAGCGGATCTGCGCGTCCAGGGCCACCACATGCGTGGCGGCGACCTGCGCGAGACTCTTCTCGCCGGCCAGTACCTCGCGTACGGCGTCCAGCCCGAGCCCCAGCTCCCGCAGCGTGCGGACCAGCTCCAGGCGGGCGACGGACCCGGCGTCGTAGAGCCGGTAGCCGCCGGAGGACCGCGTGACCGGGTGCAGGACACCCTCGTCGGACCAGTAGCGGATGGTCCGTACGGTCAGTCCGGTGGTCCGGGCCAGCTCGCCGATGGTGAGGAGTCCGGTGCTGTCGTCGATCACGTCTGCGAGTCTGGGCCTTCCAGTGGGTGGAGACTCAAGGAGCGCGGATGGAGACCTTGCGGGACATTCTCGACGCTGCGGCCCGCGGTGTCCTCCCGCCGGCGGACGGCGCCACGACCGTCGTGGCGCAGCCCTCGCACCGTGACGCCGGGGTCTTCGCCTTCACCGCGCACACCGTGATCGCCACCGACGAGGACCCCGACTGGGTGTACGAGACGCTGCGCGCCGCCGACTGCGACGCGCTCGCCGCGCCGCTGAACCCGTGGTTCCTGGCGGCGCTGATGGAGCGGACCGGGCGTGCGGCCGAGACCGTGGACGCGATGCTGGTGGCCGATCCGCTGCCCGGGGCGCCGGAGGTCGCGCTGCGGGAGATCGAGGACGCGGACCACCCCCGGATCGGCTACGCCCGCGGCCGGCGCGACGACGTGCGCGCCTGGACGGCGGAGGGCGGGGTGGTGGTGACGGGGCGCGGGATCGGCGGGCGTCTGGAGGTCTCGGTCGAGGTCGACGAGGGCGTACGGCACCACGGTCTGGGCCGGTCCCTGGTGGCCGCCGCCCGCCATCTGGCCGACGAGCCGCTGTGGGCCCAGGTCTCGCCGGGGAACGCCCGCAGTCTGCGGGCGTTCCTGGCGGCCGGTTACCGGCCCGTCGGCTCGGAGCTGCTGCTCAGTGCCAGGCCTCGAAGTGCGGGTTGCTCTCGCAGCCGCTCATGATCTCGACCTTGGTGGTCTTGTTCACCGGGCAGACGCCGACGATGTACTTGCGGTCGATGCCGCCCGGGAAGGCCACCTCGACCTGGTCGGCCCACTTGTGGGTGTCCCCGATGGTCCTGTTGACGTCGATGCCGCCGGGCGCGTCGATGTAGTAGTTCCAGCCCGACTTCCACCACTTCTTGTACAGGTCGTGGTCGTAGGTCGTGGAGACGTACGGGGAGGGCTGGTTGACCAGCACGTACTGCTCCAGGTCGTACTGCCCGTTCACCACGTCCTTGGGCAGGAAGCCCTCCTCGAAGACGACGGTGGGCCCTCGGCCGTCGGCGCGGTACAGGGTGCCGCAGGTCCTGCGCCAGACCGGCTCGGGGGTGATCCGCCCGACGTCCACCCGGCGGTCGGCGGCCGCCTTGACCGGGTCGTCGTACTGGACGCCGCACTCGGCGGCGGCCTTGGTGGGGGTGGTGGCGGCCGTGGTCGCGAAGACGGCGGCCAGGGACAGGACGGCGGCAGCGGCACGCCGCCGGAGACGAGTTGTGATCATGGGAGCACAATCCCGGCTCCCGGACGGCCAGTTGTGGATCATCACCCGTGCGGGGGCGTGTCACAGGTCCGCGGCGGCGAGGATCCCGTACATCCGGGCGGGGCTCAGGGCGGGGTGCGACGCGGCGTCGTTGGCGACGTTCGGGTCCGGGTCCGCGAGCAGCCGGTCCAGGAGGTCACCGCTGACGCGCGGGTGGCGGGCGACCGCGCGGCGCACGAAAGGCTCGGCGTCCGCGGCGAGTTGCTCCAGGAGCGGCTCGGGCAGGTCGGGGTCCTTCAGCGCGAGTCGGCGGGCGTTCGGGTACGGCTCGTCGGCGAAGGTGCGGAGCCGGTGCCGGGGGAAGTTCGGGTGCTCGACGAGCGTCGGGCGGATGTGGGACACGTCGCCGTGGGCGCGCAGCAGCCGTTCCAGGACGTCGGCGGGGGCGTCCGGCCGGCGGGCGGCGGCCCGGCGGACGCCGAGGTCCGGGTCCTCGTCCAGCCGGCGCCACGCCTCCTCGGGCAGGCCGCGGGAGGAGGCCAGGACCCGCCGGAACACCGGGTACGGGCTGTCCAGGTGGCGCAGCCGCTCCGCGAGCGGGGCGGTGCGCAGCCAGTCCGGCGCGATGAAGTTCCAGGTCAGCGCCGACTCGGCAGCGATGCTCCCGGCCGCTCGCTCGGCTTCCACGAGCGCGTACAGCCGCGCGCGGGTCTCGTCGTCCACCTGCCGGTTCTGGGCCAGCGCGACCCGTACGAGCGGGTCGGCGCTGTCGAGGAGCCTGGCGACCGTGTCGGGGGTCAGGTGGGGGTTCGCGGCGAGGGCCTCCCTGACCTCCTCGTCGTCGACCGTGATGAGCCGGGCGAACTGCTCGGCGGTGAGCGGGACTTGGCGGGCCGCGTTGGCGCGGGTGGCCGGGTCGGCGAGACAGCGGTCCGCCGACTCCGGTGGGATGCCGGGATGTCGGCCCTCGGAGGCGACCGCGCGCACCGCCGGCTCGGGGTCGGCGAGCAGGCCGGCCTGGACCGTGAGCGGGCGGTCGTACCAGGACCGGGCGAGCGCGGCCCGTACGTCCGCGTCGGCCGCGCGGGCGAGTTCGGTCCGGGAGAGCCCGTAGGTCTCCTCCAGATCGGCGAGGCTCACCCGCGTCCCGCGGCGCACGCAGCCCCGGACGTACTCCGCGTGCGCGTCCCGGATCTCCGGGTCGGGGTGCTCCGCGATCCGGCGGCGCATCGCCGGGGAGATCCGGTCGCCGTGCAGGCGTACCGCGCTGTCGGCGCCGCCGTGCGTGAGCAGCGCCTCGGCGACGGCGTCCGGCAGGCGACCGCGCCGCAGTTCCATGCCGTGCCGGCCCGCCGGGTGGGCGGCCAGGCGCACCAGCACGTCGTCCGGGGCCACCGGGTTGCCGCCCAGCCCGGACAGCCGGGGCTGATGGAGGTGCACCATGCGCCCACCCTAGAGCCCTGTGGATCAGCGGAAGATGCCGGTGTGCCCCAGCGAGTAGCGGCCCGGCTGCGGGTACACCGCGAGACCGTGCGGTCCGCTGCCCACCTTGATGCGGGCCAGCTGCTTTCCGGTGCGGGTGTCGATGGCGTACACCTCCGCGTTGTAACGCCCGGACAGCCACAGGACCTTGCCGTCGGCCGAGACGCCGCCCATGTCGGGGCTGCCGCCGTCGGGCAGGTGCCACTTCTTGGTGAGGCGGTTCTGCGTGAAGTCGAAGACGGAGATGCTGCCCTCGCCCCGGTTGGAGACGTACATCTCGCGGGAGTCGCGGCTGACGTAGAGGCCGTGGGTGCCCTTGCCGGTGGGCAGGAGCGTCGGCACGGTGAACCTGTCGCCGTCCAGGACCCACATCCCGTCGGCCATCATGTCGGCGATGTAGAACCGCTTCCCGTCCGGCGCGACCTTGACGTCCTGCGGCATCGCCCCGTCGAAGGGCAGTTTCAGCTGCCCGATCACCTTCATCTTCTCGGTGTCGACCTTGAGCAGTTCGCCGCTGAACTCGCAGGAGACGATGAAGTACCGCCCGTCCGGCGAGAAGTCGGCGTGGTTGACGCCGTAGCAGCTGACCGGCACGGTCTTGGCGACCTTCATGGTGTGCGGGTCGCGGAAGACGAGTTCGCGGTCGAGGGAGGCCATCACGACCGCGTACTTGCCGTTCGGCGTGAAGTAGAGGTTGTAGGGGTCGTGCACCTCGACCGGCTCGCCCGCCTTCCCGGTGCGCGGGTCGATCGGGGTGAGGATGTGGCCGCGGTTGTTGTTGACCCAGAGCGTCTTCAAGTCCCAGGAGGGCACGACGTGTTGGGGCTGCCGTCCGACCCGGACGGTCTCGACGACCTGGTACGTCGCCGGGTCGATGACGGAGACGGTGTCGGACTCGGTGTTGGGCACGTAGACCCGGGACGGGAAGTCCCTGACCACCGGGGAGAGCCGGTTCGGCCGGTCGGCCGCGTAGACGTCCCGCGGGTCGAGGACGGGTGGCATCCCGGGCAGCCCCCGGACCTGCTTCTTCTCCGGTACGGCGGGAATCGCGGCCTGGGTGGCGCGGTGCGGGGCGTGGTCGCGGGTCTCGGTGCCGCAGGCGGCGAGGGCGACCAGCGCGGCGGCCGCGATCAGGGTGTGCTTGAGGAGGGTGCGGTGCATCAGCTGAACAACTCCGTGGTCGTCACCGCGGACAGGCCGCGGCGGTCGAGTTCTTCCAGTACGGCGGGGAGGGCGGCGACCGTGTCGTCGTAGCCGAAGTGCAGGCTGACCACGGATCCTTCGCGCACCTCCCCCAGCACCGTGCGGGCGACGGCCGCCGCGCCGGGCGAGGTGAAGTCGAGGGAGTCGACGTCGTAGGAGAGGACGTGCGGGTAGCCGGCCTCGCGGGCCAGGCGCTCGACGAGTGGGGAGGCGCGGGTGGCCCGGGAGGGCCTGAACCAGTTCCCGGCCGACCCGGTCAGCCGCCGCAGCCGCTCGGCGCAGCCGGCGATCTCCTGGCGGGCCTCGGCCTCGGGCATCGCGTTGATGTCGAGGTGGCGGAGGGTGTGGTTGCCCAGTTCGTGGCCGCCGTCGAGGACGCGCCGGGCCAGGCCGGGGTGGGCGTCGAGCCAGGTGCCGACGGCGAGCACGGTGACGCGGGCGCCGTGCCGCTCGGCCTCGGTGAGCAGGGCGCGGGCGGTGGCGGGGTCGCCGCCGCCGTGGAAGGTGAGGGCGAGGCGGGGGCGGTCGCGGGGGCCGTGGGCGAGCTGGGCGGGGAGGGGAGCGGAGGAGGGAGGGGGGCTGGCGGCCGCGCGCACGGGGTGGGCGACGGCTCCGGTGGTGCCGGTGGTGCCGGTGGTGCCGCATCCGGCGGTCAGTGCGAGACCGGCGGTGGCGAGCAGCACGGTCCGACGATCGGTTGGGGTCACTCGCCCCATTTAAGGGGGTTTGACGCCGCTTACCGGTCAGCCACCCGCATCTCGAACCAAGTCGTCTTCCCGCGGGGCAGCAGATCGACCCCCCACCGGTCGGAGAGCTTGTCCACCAGGAACAGTCCGCGCCCGCTGAGGTCCATCTCCTGCACCGGCATCAGACAGGGCAGCCCGCGGGAGGGGTCGCGCACCTCTATCCGGATCCAGCCGCGCCGCCGCCGCATCCGGAGGCCGAAGACCCGCGCCCCGGTGTGCCGTACGGCGTTCCCTACCAGTTCCGACACGAGTAACACGGCGTCTTCGGTCATCTTGGGCGTGAGCCCCCACTGCCGGAGGACGATCACCTGGGTGAGACGGCGGGCGGTGGCCGCGGACTCGGGCCGGGAGGGGAGCGGGACCTCACCCTCGGTAGGGTTTCCGAACAGTTCGAGCGCCTTCAGTGCATGCTCGTCCTCGACCGCCGGAGACCAGCGCGCCGCCGTCGCACGGCCGTCTCCCCGCGGCTGTTCGAAACCCTCCAGCCCCGCCATGACCCCATCATGGCCGCCCGACCGCCCCTCCGGGGCCGTTCCCGACGAATACGCCCCCCGCAATGCGCCGCCCCCGGAGGTTCGATCGGCATATGACAGCGGCACATCGGTGGCCCCGACAGCCTTACTGACCTGCGGTGAAGGCTCAATCGGAGGCAATCGACAGACTCCCTCGACAAGACAGACTTAAGGGTGACTTAAGGCTCCCATAAACCGCCCCATCGAGGGACCCGAATCAGACATCGCGTCAATTGCAAGTGGTTCAGAGGAATTTCGCCTTACCGGGGCCCTCCTCCACGAAGCTCTTCATACCCCGCTCGCGGTCCTCGGTGGCGAACAGGCCCGCGAACCAGTTGCGTTCCACCGCGAGGCCCGTCTCGATGTCCGTCTCCAGGCCGGTGTCGATCGACTCCTTCGCCGCGCGCAGCGCGATCGCCGGGCCCTGCGCCAGCTTCGCCGCCCAGGCGTGCGCGGCGGTGTACACCTCGTCGGCGGGGACGACCCGGTCCACCAGGCCGAGGGTCAGCGCCTCGTCGGCCTTGACCATCCGGCCGGTGAAGATCAGGTCCTTCGCCTTGGAGGGGCCGACCAGGCGGGCCAGCCGCTGGGTGCCGCCCGCGCCGGGGATCAGGCCGAGCAGGATCTCCGGCTGGCCGAGCTTGGCGTTCTCGGCGGCGACGCGGAAGTCCGCGCACAGGGCCAGCTCGCAGCCGCCGCCCAGGGCGTAGCCGGTGATCGCGGCGACCACCGGCTTGGGGATGCGGGCCACTGCCGTGAAGGAGTCCTGGAGGGCGCGGGCGCGCAGGACCATCGCGGTGTGGTCCATGGTCTGCATCTCCTTGATGTCCGCGCCCGCCGCGAACACCTTCTCCCCGCCGTACACCACCACGGCCCGCACGTCCGCGCGCCGGGTCGCCTCCTCGGCGAGTTCCTTGAGCCGGTCCTGCGTGGCCACGTCCAGCGCGTTCATGGGCGGCCGGTCGAGCCGAATGGTGCCGACACCTTCGGCGACTTCGAGATTCACGGTCATGGAGGCCAGGTTAACGGGCACTAACGGCGCGTGGCCGGGTGCGGTGGCTCACATTCGGCCGGGGGGCCGGGGGTTGCCCCCCAGGCAGGCACAGCACGGGGACCAACGGTGCGTCGCCGGGTGCGGTGACTCACAATCGGCCCGGGGTCCGGGGGTTGCCCCCCAGGCAGGCACAGCACGGGGACCAACGGCAGCGGCCCCGGTGTCGTGGATCAGAGCACCGGGGCCGCTGGTCGTCGTAGGGGCTACGCCTTCCACTTCTCCCAGGACATGTTCCAGCCGTTGAGGCCGTTGTCCGGGGCGACCGTCGCGTCGTCGGAGTTCTTCACGACCACCACGTCGCCGAGCAGGGAGTGGTTGAAGAACCAGGCCGCCGGGACGCCGCTGTCGTAGCCGCCCTTGACGTCGCGCAGGCCGACGCAGCCGTGGCTCGCGTTGTAGTTGCCGAAGGCGTCGCCGCCCCAGTAGTTGCCGTGGATGAAGGTGCCGGAGTCGGTGAGGCGGGCGGCGTGCGGCACGTCCTTGATGTCGTACTCGCCGCCGTAGCCGACCGTCTCGCCGTTCATCCGGGTCACCGCGAGCTTCTCGCTGATGACCATCTGGCCGTTCCAGGTGTCGTAACCGGGCTTGCCGGTGGTCACCTTGATGGTCTTGATCGTCTTACCGTCCCGCGTGACCTTCATCGTGTGCTTCTTGGCGTCCACGATCGAGACCTGGTTGCGGCCGACGGTGAAGGAGACGGTCTTGTCCTGCTTGCCGTAGACGCCGTCGCGGCCCTCCACGCCGTCGAGATCGAGGTCGACGGTGACCTTGGTGCCCTCCTTCCAGTACTTCTCGGGACGGAAGTCCAGGCGGTCGTTGCCGAACCAGTGACCGGCGACCTCGACGGCCGGCTCGGTCTTGATCGTGACGGCCTTCTCGACGGCCTCCGGGTCGGTGATGCCCCGGGTGAAGCGGAGGGAGAACGGCATTCCGACGCCGACGGTCGAGCCGTCCTCGGGCGTGAAGATGCCGATGAAGGTGTTCTTCGGGGTGAGGGTGGTGAAGCCGGAGTCCTCGGTGGCCGTACGGCCCCTGCTGTCCTTGGCGACCGCGTGCACCGTGTAGGCGGTGCCGGAGGCCAGATGGATCGACGGCGTCCAGGAGGCGCCGTCCGCGGCTATCTCCCCGGCTATCGCGCGGCCCTCGGCGTCCTTGACCTCGACCTGGCTCAGCTTGCCCTTGGTGGCGCTGACCTTGAGCGCGCCGCTGGTGTCGACGGACTTCGCGCCGTCCTGCGGGGCGATGGTGACGACCGCCTCGGACTGCTTGGTCTCGGCGGCCGCGGAATCCCCCTTGCCGCCCTTCGCGTTCTCGGACCCCGAGTCCGAGCCTCCCCCGCCGCACGCGGTGACGGCCAGCAGGAGGACGCCGAGTATCAGCGCCAGCAACCCCCTGGGCCGTACGGTCCCCCGCCCCCGCGCGTCAACCGACGCCCCCGGTATCGGTCGCACGTTCAAGTCGTTCTCCCCTCGCCGGGCCTGGTCAGACCCGCATTGCGCCTGCGCTCCAAGCGCGGTCGGCGCATATTAACCGCATAATTTTGAGTTTCACGTCAGTCAAATGTCACTGTTCAGTCACTGCCCGACTTCCACTGCTTCCAGCCCATATTCCACCCACCCAACCCGTTGTCGGGAGCGACCTTTTTGTCTTTGCTGTGGACGACCTCGACGACGTCACCGACGAGGCTGCGGTCGAAGAACCAGCCCGCGGGAGTGTCCGAGCTGCCGCCCTTCACGTCCCTGAGGCCCACGCAGCCGTGGCTGACATTGACCCTGCCGGGGGCGTTCGGCGCCCAGTAGTTGCCGTGCAGGAAGGTGCCGGAGTCGGTCAGACGCAGGGCGTGCGGGACGTCCGGGATGTCGTACTCGCCGCCGAAGCCGACCGTGCGGCTGTTCATACGGGTCACTTCGAGCATCTCGGTGACGACCATCTTGCCGTTGTAGGTGGTCGTCCTCGGGGCGCCGGCGGTGATCGGCACGGTGGTGATCAGTTCGCCGTCACGCCGGACCTGCATGGTGTGCGCGGCCGCGTCCACGAGGGAGACCTGGCTGCGGCCGACGGTGAAGGAGAACGTCTTGTACTGGAGGCCGTAGACGCCGGGTGCGCCCTCGACGTCCCTGAGCCGCAGCGCGACGGTCACCTGGGTGCCGGGCTTCCAGTAGTGCTCGGGGCGGAAGTCGAGGCGGTCCTTGCCGAACCAGTGCGGGCGGATCTCCACGGGGGGCTTCGCGGTGACGTGTACGGCGCGCTGGACGGCGGCGCGGTTGTCGATCTCGCGGTTGAACTCCAGGGAGACGATCATTCCGGTGCCGACGGTGGAGCGGTTCTCGGGGGTGACGTAGCCGATGAAGCGCTCTTCGGGGACGTGGGTGGTGAAGGTGGTGTGCCGGGCGGAACGGCGGCCGCGGCCGTCCAGGGCGACGACGTCGACGGTGTACTTGGCGGCGAGGGCGAGGCGTTGTTCGTCGGGGTCCCAGTGCAGGCCGTCGTCGGAGATGTGGCCGGGGACGGGGGAGTCCTGTGCGTCCTGGGACTTGGTGACGGTGACGGATTCGAGGCGGCCGTTGGGGATGTCGATGCGGAGCCGTTGGTCGGGGGCGGCGCCCTTTGTTCCGTCGTCGGGGGTGACGCGGATGACGTCTTCGGGGGCGGGGGGTTTGCCGAAGTCGCCGACGTCCGTGGTGCAGCCGGTCAGCAGCGCCACGAGGGTCAGAGCTGCGATTCCCACACGTTCATGTACATGCCTCACGAAGGGATCAACGACAAATGGGGCCTCAGGTTGTTGGAGGCCACAGGCCTGGGTGGGTGAAGGCAACGATCGTTTGGGCAGAACTGTGGGGAGGACGACGCGAGGGGGTGTCGCGGTCGGGATGCCGTGCGCCCTTTTCCGGTCGTTCCGTGAGCCGTGGGAGGCTGACCGAGGTGTCCAGCGCAGCCGAGCAGGAGGCGGTGAGCGTCGCCGCGCAGGAGCGGGCCGCCGCGCCGGTGAACGGTGTGCGGCGCACGGCCCCGCCGCCGTCCGTGCCCGTGTGGCCCGGCACGCCCATGCCGCTCGGGGCCCGGTTCCGGGTCGGGCCCGACGGGGTCGCGGGGACCAACTTCGCGCTGTGGGCGGGTGGCGCCGAGGCCGTCGAGCTGTGCCTGTTCGACGCGGACGGCAAGGAGACCAGGGCCCGGCTCAGTGAGCTGACGCACGAGATCTGGCACGGGTTCGTGCCGGGCGTGATGCCCGGTCAGCGGTACGGCTATCGCGTGCAGGGCCGCTGGGACCCGTGGACCGGCGCCCGCTGGAACCCCGCGAAGCTGCTTCTCGACCCGTACGCCCGCGCGGTCGACGGCGACTTCGGGCTGCCGCCAGAGGTCTACGGCCATGTCCGGGACTGGCCGCAGCAGCAGGTCGCGGACACCGTGCGCGACGACCGCGACTCGGCGCCGTACGTCCCCAAGGGCGTGGTCGTCCAGGACGACGACGACTGGAGCGACGACCGCCGCCCGAAGACGCCGTGGGCGGACTCGGTCATCTACGAGGTGCATGTACGGGGGTTCACGGCGCTGCACCCCGGCATCCCGGAGGAGCTGCGCGGCACGTACGCCGGTCTCGCCCACCCCGCCGCCATAGAGCACCTGGTCCAACTCGGCGTCACCGCGGTCGAGTTGCTCCCGGTCCACCAATTCGCCCACGAGGACCACCTGTTGCGCCGCGGCCTCAAGAACTACTGGGGCTACAACTCCATCGGCTACTTCGCCCCGCACGCCGCCTACGCGGCCTCCGGTACGACGGGACAGCAGGTCGGCGAGTTCAAGCGGATGGTGCGCGCGCTGCACGCCGCCGGCATCGAGGTCATCCTCGACGTGGTCTACAACCACACGGCGGAGGCGGGGGAGTTCGGGCCCACGCTGTCCATGAAGGGCATCGACAACCGGGGTTACTACCGCCTCCAGTCGGACGCGCGCCGGTACGCGGACT
The DNA here is from genome assembly GCF_040643855.1 of Streptomyces sp. NPDC047072. NCBI lineage: Bacteria > Bacillati > Actinomycetota > Actinomycetes > Kitasatosporales > Streptomycetaceae > Streptomyces > Streptomyces sp. NPDC047072. The sequence goes on from NZ_JBEYVC010000081.1 coordinate 20,511, forward strand.
ACACGGGCTGCGGCAACACGCTGCACGTCGTCCAGCCGCACGTCCTGCGGCTGATCACGGACTCGCTGCGCTACTGGGTGACCGAGATGGGCGTGGACGGCTTCCGCTTCGACCTGGCGGCCGCACTGGCCCGCTCGATGCACGACGTCGACATGCTCTCGCCGTTCCTCGCGGTGATCGCGCAGGACCCGGTGCTGAGGCGGGTGAAGCTGATCGCCGAGCCCTGGGACGTGGGCTCCGGCGGCTACCAGGTGGGCGCCTTCCCCCCGCTGTGGACGGAGTGGAACGACCGCTATCGCAACGCCGTCCGCGACTTCTGGCGGGGCGCGCTGCCGGACGTACGGGACCTCGGCTACCGGCTGTCCGGCTCCAGCGACCTGTACGCGTGGGGCGGGCGCCGGCCGTACGCCTCGGTCAACTTCATCACCGCGCACGACGGTTTCACGCTGCGCGACCTGGTGTCGTACGAGCGCAAGCACAACGAGGCCAACGGCGAGGGCAATCGGGACGGCACGGACGACAACCGGGCCTGGAACTGCGGGGCCGAGGGCGAGACGGACGACGAGCGCGTACGGGCGCTCAGGCGCCGCCAGTTGCGCAATCTGCTGACCACCCTGCTGCTGTCGACGGGCGTGCCGATGCTGGTCGCGGGCGACGAGCTGGGGCGCACTCAGCGCGGCAACAACAACGCGTACTGCCAGGACAACGAGATCAGTTGGGTGGACTGGAGCCTGCTGGAGGAGCCGGGCTGGCAGGCGCTCTGCGACCTCACCGCCCGCCTGATCGACCTGCGCCACCGCCACCCGGTGCTGCGCCGTCGTGCGTTCTTCTCCGGCCGCGCCCACTCGGCGGACGGCCTGCGCGACCTCGCCTGGTTCACGGCCCGCGGCACCGAGATGACGGAACGCGACTGGTACGCGCCCGCCGCCACGCTGGGGATGTACCTGTCCGGCCGTGACATCCCGGGCCGGGACGAACGCGGCGCCCCCATCCTCGACGACAGCTTCCTCACCCTGCTCCACGCGGGCGACCGCCCAACAAGCTTCGCCCTGCCGGGCCCGCCGTGGGCGGAACGGTACGAGGTACTCATCGACACCTCACGCGAGGACCAGACGGAGGCCCCGGGGGTGGTACACCGGGCGGGGGCGGCGATCACGGTGCCGGCGCGGTCGGTGCTGTTGTTGCGGGTCCATGAACTCCCGACCTGATCCCTGGGCCAATACACCGACCGGCTGATCAGACTCGGTCGTCGGCGGCGGTGCCGTGACGGCCGTCGCCGGTACGGCCACCGCCGCTGAAGCCGTCCCGACCGCCGAACATCCTCGGCGCCGACCTGCGCGAGCAGGGCGATCTCGCCCCGGACCGGCCGGAGTTGCCGGCCGAGCTGAAAGCCGCGTGGGAGAAGGTCGACGCGACCCTGCTGCCGTACCCGAAGTAGCCGGGCTAGCCGAGAATCCCCCGCTGATACGCCGTCGCGACCGCTGCCGCGCGGTCGTTGACGCCCAACTTGGCGTACAGGTGGGTGAGATGGGTCTTCACGGTCGCCTCGCTGATGAAGAGTTCGCGGGCGATCTCGCGGTTGGAGGTGCCCTTGGCGACCAGGGCGAGGACCTCGCGCTCGCGGGCGGAGAGGGGCTCGTTCGCGGGTGTCTTGGGTGAGCGGACGGCGGAGACCAGGCGGGACGCCACCGCCGGGGACAGGACCGTACGGCCCTCCGCCGCCGCCCGTACCGCCGTGAACAGCTCGTCGCGCGGGGCGTCCTTCAGCAGGTAGCCGGTCGCGCCCGCCTCGATGGCGGGCAGGGTGTCCGAGTCGGTGTCGTACGTCGTCAGCACCAGGATCTTCGCGCGGGCGGCCCGGCGGGTCAGCTCGCGGATCGCGTCCACGCCTCCCCCGCCCGGCATCCGCAGATCCATCAGGATCACGTCGGGGTCGAGCACGGCGGCCCGCTCGACCGCCTCGACGCCGTCGGCGGCCTCGCCGAGCACGGTGAAGCCGGGCGCGGACGCGAACATGCCGCGCAGACCGTCCCGTACGACGGGATGGTCGTCGACGATCAGCACCGAGATGTCACTGGTCATGGCGGACCAACGGTACGCGAGCCGACAGCGCGGTGCCGTGACCCGGTTCGGACTCGACGGTGAGGGCGCCGGCGATGCGTTCGGCGCGGGCGCGCATGCCGTCGAGGCCGAAGCCGCCCGCGTGGGTGCGGGCGGGGAGGGCGAGCGGGTCGAAGCCGCGGCCGTCGTCGCGGATGTCGAGGATCACCTCGTCGGTGAGGAAGGTCAGGGTGACGCCGAGCCGGGTGGCCCGCGCGTGCCGGGCGGCGTTGGAGAGGGACTCCTGGGCGATCCTGAGCAGCGTCGCGGAGACCTCGTCGTGGAGCTGCTCGGCGGTGCCGGCGAGCGTGAACTCGGCGCGGACGCCGGTGCGTTCACCCCACTCGGCGACCGTGTTCTTCAGCGCCTCGGGCAGTCCGTCGTGCTCCAGGGCGACGGGGGCGAGGTTGTGCACGGAGCGGCGGGCCTCGCCGAGGCTGTGCCGGGCCAGGTCCATCGCGCGGGTCACGTGCTCGCGGGCGAGGTTCTCGTCGGGGGTGCCTACGACGACCTGGAGCTGGGCGATGATCCCGGTCAGGCCCTGGGCGATGGTGTCGTGGATCTCGGCGGCCAGCCGCCGGCGCTCGTCGGCGACCCCTGCTTCCCGTGCCTGGACGAGGAGTTGGGCGTGAAGGGCGGCGTTCTCGTCGAGCGCCTGCTGGAGCGCCTCGATGGTCTCGGCGCGCTCCTTGGAACGCCGTTCCTCCTGCTCGGTGAGGTGGGCGACGACCACCTGGATGCCGTAGTTGGCCACCATGAGCGCGCCGAACGCCAGCCATTGGGCGATGCTGCCCGGCATCAGCCCACCGGCCTGCGCGCCCGCCACGGTGACCGCGCTGGCGAACAGTCCGAGGCGCCGCCACATCCCCGGGATCAGCTCGTCGGCGTCCATGTAGCCGGCGGCGGCGTAGAAGGCGAAGAAGGGGTTGATCCAGGTGAGCAGGAAGGCGATCGCCCAGCGCAGGATGTAGTACGCCGTTCCGGCCGGGGTGGGGGTACGGCCGCGCCGGGGCCGTCGGTGCCGGGTGGCGTGCCACCAGAGCTGGAGCAGGAGCGCGGCCGCGATCAGGCCCCCGAGGGCGTACCAGTCGGGCGGGCCGTCCATCAGGTCGGCGGCGGGGACCGCGAGGGCGACACTGATGCCGAGCAGCCCGTACGGCCCCCAGACGTGCAGTTGCTCCCAGCGCCGCTCGATCTGCGCATCCGTCGCGCTCATGTCCCCAGTCTGCACGGCGACGCCCCTACTCCCAGCGGAACCAGCGCACGGCGGCACCCGTGAGCAGCAGGATCCAGACGGCGACCACGCCCAGGTGGCCCCAGCCGGGCCAGTGTCCCGCGGCGGCCTGGTTGAGGGCCTCGGCCGCCGCGCCGAAGGGCGTGTAGCCGACGGCCCTCGCCAGCGCGTCCGGCATGGTCTGCACCGGCATCCAGACGCCCGCGCAGAACATCGAGGGGAAGAACACCGCGGAGCCGATGGCACCGGCGATCTTCGTCGTCCGGGAGAGCGAGGAGACCACCGCGCCGAGCGCGAGGGCCGCGAGGACGGTCAGGAGGAGGGCGAGCAGGTATCCGGCGGGCTGCTTCGGCAGGCGTACGGCGAAGGCGGCCCGGCCGACCACGAGGGCCAGCAGCGCGGAGGCCAGCGCGGCACCGCCGTAGACCACCATCTGCGCGGAGAGCAGGGCGGACGGGCGGACCGGGGTGGCGGACATACGGCGCAGGATGCCGCGCTCGCGGTAGTCGGTCAGGGTCTGCGGCATGGACTGGATGCCGCCGACGATCAGGCCGAGGAGCACGGCCACCGGGACGTAGGCGTCGACCGGGCGCAGGCCGCCGAAGTCGCCGTCGGGCTGCCGGAAGGACGGGATCGAGCCGAGGATCACCAGCAGCAGGGTCGGGAAGAGCAGGATCCAGAAGAGGGCACCGGGTTCCCGGCGGAAGAGGCGGGCTTCGGTGCGCAGTACGGCGGTGCTCATGCGGCTGCCTCCGTGTCGGTCGACGGGTCGGTCGCGGTGCCGGTCGACGGGTCGGTCGACGGGTCGGTCTTCGTCAGGTCGAGGAAGGCGTCGTCGAGGGTGGCGTCGACGACCCGGAGCTGGTGGGCGGTGACGTGGCGGCGGGCGAGGAGGGTGATGACCGCGTTCACGGTCTCGTCGGTGCCCGTCAGGGTGATACGGCCGTCCCGGTGCTCGACGGAGGCGAGCGCGGGCAGCGCGTTCAGCTCGTGGTCGTCGAGCGGGGTGGAGGGGGTGAAGCTGATGACCGTGGCGCCCGCCGAGCGGTGGATGAGACCGGCCGGGGTGTCCAGCGCGGCGATCCGCCCCTTGTCGATGACGGCGATCCGGTCGCAGAGCCGTTGCGCCTCCTCCATGAAGTGGGTGACCAGCAGGACGGTGACACCGTTCGCGCGGATGTCCTCGATCAGTTCCCAGGTGTCGCGGCGGGCGCGCGGGTCGAGGCCGGTGGTCAGCTCGTCCAGGACGACGATCCGCGGGTCGCCGACGAGGGCGAGCGCGATGAACAGGCGCTGCTTCTGGCCGCCGGAGAGCTTGCCGAACCGGGCGGTGAGCTTCCCGGTGAGGCCGAGGCGTTCGGCCAGCGGCCGCCAGTCGGCGGGGTGTTCGTGGAAGGAGGCGTAGAGCTCCAGCGCCTCCCGGACGGTGAGCTTGTCCTGGAGCTCGCTCTGCTGGAGCTGGGCGCCGAGGACGCGGGCCACGCGCGCGTGGTCGGCGACGGGGTCGAGACCGGTGACCCGGATCCGGCCGGAGTCGGGCACCCGCAGGCCCTCGACGCACTCGACGGTCGTGGTCTTCCCGGCGCCGTTCGGGCCGAGGATCCCGAAGATCTCGCCCTCCTCGACGGCGAAGGAGACACCGTCGACGACGGTCCGGCCGCCGTAGGACTTGCGCAGTTCGCTGACTTCGATGACGGACATGGCTCCAGCGTCCCGGCCCGGCCCCATGCACCACATCGCCCGTCGCGCTCGACCCGGCATCAGCCGATCGGTGGATGCGGCCGTACGACCCCTCGAACGCGCAGGTCGTAGGTCCAGCGGCCGACCCGGGTCCGGCCAAAACTCGGTGGGCGTTGTCAGTGCCGGTCCGTAGGCTCGCAGCTGATGTCCCTCACACGTGCAAACACCCAGGAACACTCCGCCGTCCGCACCCTCCTGCGGCTGTGGCCGTACGTCCGGCCCGCCCGCGTACGGCTGTTCAGCGCCGCGTTCGTCGCGGTCCTCGCCTCCTGTACGGGGCTGGTGATCCCGCTCGTCCTGAAGTGGATGGTGGACGGGCCGGTCGCCGACCACGACACGGCGGGCGTGTGGCTGGGCGCGCTGTACCTGCTGCTGCTCGGCTTCGCGGAGGCGCTGCTGTTCGGGCTGCGGCGGTGGCTGGTGGCCCGGCCGCTCACGCATGTCGAGGCGGAGATGCGGGCGGGCCTGTACCGCCACCTCCAGCGGCTGCCGGTCGCCTTCCACGACCGGTGGGCGTCCGGCCAGCTGCTCTCCCGGGGCACCACGGACCTGATGCTACTGCGCATGTTCCTGGCGTTCCCTTTGACGTTCCTGCTGGTCAACAGCGTGACGATCGTCGTCGGCGTGATCATCATGCTGCTCCAGGACTGGACGCTGGGCCTGGTCATCCTGGGCCCCGCGATCCCCGTGATGATCACCTGCGTGATCTTCGAGAAGCGGTACCACCACGTGGCGCGGCTCGCCCAGGACCAGGTCGGCGACCTGACGACGGTCGTCGAGGAGAGCGTGCTGGGCATCCGCATCATCAAGGGCTTCGGCCGCCACAGGTCGCAGGCGCGGGCCTTCAGGGACCTGACCGGAAAGCTCCGGGGAACGGAGCTGGCCAAGGCCCGCCTCCTGGCCACGATCTGGGGCGTCATCACGACCCTCCCGGAACTGGCCATCGGGGCGGCACTGGTCCTGGGCTGCGTCCAGGTGGCCGACGGCGACCTGTCGGCGGGCACGCTGGTGGCTTTCTTGTCCACAGCTCTGGCCCTGCGCTGGCCGGTGGAGTCGATCGGTTTCCTGCTGGCGATGAGCCAAGAGGCGGCAACGGCGACGGAACGCTATTTCGAGGCTGTGGATGAAGTACCGGAACAGGAAGACGCGCCCCAAAGGGGCGCGGGGAACTGCGCGACCAGCCCCCACCAAGCCGCAGACGGACTCCGTTTCCACAACGTCCGTTTCCGCTATCCAGACGCCCTCGAAGACTCCCCACCCGTCCTCGACCAGATCGATCTGCACATCCGCCCCGGCGAATCCATGGCCCTGGTCGGCGCCACCGGCAGCGGCAAGACCACCCTCACCGCCCTCGTCCCCCGCCTCCACGAACTGACATCGGGCCGCATCACCCTCGACGGCGAGGACATCACCGCGATGTCCCGTGACGAACTCCGCTCAAAAGTCGCTGTGGCCTTCGAGGAACCCACCCTCTTCTCCACCACCGTCGCCGACAACGTCCTCATGGGCACGGACGAGCGAGAACTGCAAAGAGCCCTCTCCGTAGCCCAGGCCGACTTCGTCCACGCCCTCCCCCAAGGCACCGAAACCCAGGTCGGCGAACAGGGCCTCAGCCTCTCCGGCGGCCAGCGCCAACGCCTCGCCCTGGCCCGAGCCGTGGTCGACCGCCCGAGGTTCCTCGTCCTCGACGACCCCCTGTCCGCCCTGGACGTCCACACGGAAGCCGCGGTGGAGGCCGCCCTACGGGACGTCCTCGCCGACACCACCGCCCTGATCGTCGCCCACCGCCCCTCCACCGTGCAGCTCGCCGACCGCGTCGCCCTCCTCTCGGACGGCCGCATCACAGCCGTGGGCACGCACCACGAACTCCTGCGTACGAACGCCGCGTACGCACACCTGATGTCCGGTTCCGCAGCGGAGGAGGACGCCCGATGACCGCCCCCACGACATCCGCCCCCACCGCCGACGACGAACCGGACCTGCCCGACCCGACGAGCGCCACCGCCGACGACGCCTTCGACGACGACCGCCTCCCCACTCCCCCGCGCGCCACCACCCTCCTCCTGCGCTCCCTGCTCGCCCCGATGAAGGCGAGGGTCACCGTCACGACCCTCCTGCTCCTCCTCCAGCAGGCCGCGGTCCAGGCGGGCCCGCTGCTCGTCGCGTACGCCATCGACAGTGCCGTACCGGCGTTCCGGCACAACGACAACGGCCCCCTGATCGCGGTCGGCGTCGGCTACGCGCTGTGCGCGCTGGCCTCCGGCGGCCTCCAGTACGCGTTCATCCTGGTCTCCGCCCGCGTCAACCAGGACGTCCTGCTCGACCTGCGCGGCCGCATCTTCCGGCACGCTCAGGCGCTGAGCATCGACTTCCACGAGCGCTACACCTCGGGCCGGCTGATCTCGCGTTCGACGACGGACGTGGAGTCGCTGCGCGAGCTGCTCAATGAGGGCCTCCAGGAACTCGTCACCGTCGTCCTGTCGTTCCTGTACATCTCCGCGCTGCTGCTCTGGCTGGACCTCGGGCTCGGCGCGGTCGCGGTCGCGTCGTTCGTGCCGTTGTACGGGCTGGTGCGGATCTACCAGCGCAGGGCGGGCCGGGTGTACCGCAAGCGGTCGACCGCCATCGCCGCCGTCATCGTGAAGTTCGTGGAGACGATGAACGGCATCCGGCCGGTGCGCGCGTTCCGCCGCGAGGCCGCCAACGACGCCGACTTCGCCGTACTCAACAAGCGGCACGAGCGGGTCAACGGCGACGCGCTCCTGGAGATGGCCCGCTATGTCGTCGGCTCCCGGCTGGTCGCCAACACGGCCGTCGCGGTGATCGTGCTGTGGGGCGCCTACCGGGTCGCGCAGGGCTCGCTGGACCTCGGTGTGCTGGCGGCCGCGGTGCTGTACCTGCGGCGGCTGTACGACCCGATCGACCGGCTCGGGATGTTCCTGAACTCCTACCAGTCGGCGGCCGCCTCCCTGGAGAAGATCGCCGGGCTGCTGGCGCAGACACCGACCGTCCCGGAGCCGTCAACACCCAGGCAGCTACCGGCACTTGCGTCGGAGCACCCCGGCCGCGAGGTGGTCTTCGACGGCGTCCGGTTCGGCTACCGCACCGGCGGCGAGGTGCTGCCCCGCTTCGATCTCACGCTCCCCGCCGGGCAGACGGTCGCGGTGGTCGGCTCGACCGGCGCCGGCAAGTCGACGCTCGCCAAGCTCCTCGCCCGCTTCTACGACCCCTCGGGCGGCCGCGTCCTGCTGGACGGCGTGGACCTGCGCGAGCTGGCCGTGCCCGAACTGCGGCGCGGGGTGGTCATGGTGACCCAGGAGGCGTTCCTGTTCTCCGGGACGGTCGCCGAGAACATCGCGATCGGACGGCCGGACGCGAGCCGGGAGGAGATCGAGCGGGCGGCGAAGGCGATCGGCGCGCACGACTTCATCAGCGCGCTGCCCGACGGCTACGACACGGACGTCCGCAAGCGGGGCGGCCGTATCTCCGCCGGGCAGCGCCAACTCGTGGCGTTCGCACGAGCGTTGCTCGCCGATCCGGCGGTGCTGATCCTGGACGAGGCGACCAGCTCGCTCGACATCCCTGGCGAGCGGGCGGTGCAGCGCGCGATGACGACGGTGCTGCGCGGCCGTACGGCGGTCGTGATCGCGCACCGGCTCTCCACGGTCGAGATCGCCGACCGGGTACTGGTCATGGAGCACGGCCGGATCGTCGAGGACGGCAGCCCGGCCGAACTGATCGCGGGTACGGGCCGGTTCGCGGATCTGCACCGGGCGTGGCGGGACAGCTTGGCGTGAGTCCACAACAGCGGGACAGCTCGGCGTGAGCACACGACAGGGGGACAGGTGATCGACGCTTACGAGGAGCCCGGCACGCCCGACCGCCGGGGCGGCTGGCGGTACTTGTGGTGGCTGGTGCGCCGCCAGCCGGGCCGGTCCGTGGCCGGCGCGCTGCTCGGCAGTACCTGGATGGTGCTGCTCGCGGCGACGCCGTACCTGATGGCGAAGGCGATCGACGAGGGGCTCGAACCCGGCGACTGGGGTGCGCTCACCTGGTGGTGCTGCGCGCTGTTCGCGGTCGGGTCCTTCAACGCCTGGCTGAGCATCATGCGGCACCGCACGATGACCCGGGTGCGAATGGACGCCTACTTCCGCACGGTCAAGGTGATCGTCGGCCAGGCGGTGCGACTCGGTGCCGCGCTGTCGCGGCGGACCGGCGCCGGTGAGGTCGTGACGATCGGGGTGAGCGACGTCCAGACGATCGCCTCGGCGCTGACCGTCGTCGGCCCGGGCGTCGGCGCGGTGGTCGCCTACCTCACGATCGCCGCGATCCTGGTGTCGGTCTCCGCCGTCCTGGCCGCCGTGATCCTGCTCGGCATCCCCCTGATCGTGCTGCTCGTCGGCCCCTTCCTGACCCGGCTCCAGGGCACCGAGACGGAGTACCGCGAGCTTCAGGGCGTCCTCACCGCCCGGATCGCCGACCTCGCCGGCGGCCTGCGCGTCCTGAACGGCCTTGGCGGCAAGTCCCTGGTCGCCGACGCCTTCCACCGCGACTCCCAGCGCCTGCGCGCCCAGGGCTACCGCGTCGGCGCGGTCACCAGCTGGGTCCAGGCCCTCGGCATCGGCCTGCCCACCCTGTTCCTCGCGGTGGTCACCTGGCTGGCGGCCCGCCTGGCCGCGCAAGGGACCATCACGGTGGGCGAGTTGGTGGCGGTGTACGGCTATGTGGCGGTCCTGATCGGCCCGGTGGCGTTCTGGGTGGAGTGCGGCTACCAACTGAGCCGGGGGGTGGTGGCGGCGCGAAGGGTCGTACGGTTCCTGGAGCTTGAGCCGATGGAGGACAGGGGTACGAGGGACGCCCCGGCGGAACCGTCGGTCCTGCACGACCCGGACTCGGGAGTACGCGTCCTGCCGGGCCGCCTGACCGCGCTGGTCTGTGCAAGCCCAGCGGATGCGACGGCGGTGGTCGACCGCTTGGGCCGGTACGCACCATCGACGGCGACCTGGGGCGGAGTACCACTGGACGAGATCCGGCTTGCCCAGATCCGAGAGCACATCCTGGTGGCGGACCACGAGGCAGACCTGTTCGCAGGCAACCTACGTGAGATGATCACGCCTTTCAGGGGCGCGGGGAACTGCGCGACCAGCCACAACGAACTCGCAGCCGCCATACACGCAGCAGCGGCAGACGATATCGCGCAATCCCTCCCCACCGGCCTCGACTCCCCCATAGACGCCCAGGCCCGCAACCTCTCCGGCGGCCAACGCCAACGCGTAAGACTCGCAAGGGCGTTGCAAGCAAACCCCGCCGTACTCCTGGCCGTGGAACCGACATCCGCCCTGGACGCCCACACAGAAGCAAGAGTCGCGAACCGCCTCCACTCATTCCGCGAAGGCCGCACAACGGTGATCACCACCACCTCCCCCCTCATGCTCGACCAGGCCGACACAGTCCACTACCTGGTCGACGGAAAGCTCGCAGCATCCGGAACGCACCAACAACTCCTCACGACAGAACCCGGATACCGCGAACTGGTGGCCCGAGACGCGGAGGTCATGAAGTGAGCGAGACCCACCTCCCGGTCGCCGATCCGGCCACCGTAAGACGTGCGGCGACCCACCTCGTACAAGCCGACGCAAGAGCCTTCACCACCGTCCTCGCCCTGAACGCCGCCGCCGCACTCACCGGCCTCGCCGGCCCCTGGCTGCTCGGCCGCATCATCGACGACGTCCGCAGCGGCGAAGGCGTGAACACGGTCGACCACCTCGCCCTGATCCTCATCGCCTGCGCGATCGCCCAACTCCTCCTCGCCCGCTGGGCCCGCTTCGTAGGCCACCGCTTCGGCGAACGCACCCTCGCCCGGGTCCGCGAGGAGTTCGTGGACCGTACGCTCGCGCTGCCCGCGTCGGTCGTGGAGCGGGCCGGCACCGGCGATCTGACGGCACGCGGCACCGCCGACGTGGCGACCGTGGGCACCACGCTCCGCGACGCCGGCCCCGAACTCCTCATCAACACCGTGCAGTTCCTGTTCCTGCTCGGCGCGGTCTTCCTGCTGGACCCGTTGCTCGGCCTGGTCGGGGTGTGCGGGATGCTGCCCATCTGGGTGGTGCTGCGCTGGTATCTGCGGCGGGCCAGGGACGGCTATCTGGCGGAGGGCGCGGCCACCTCCGACCTCGCCGAGATCATCGCGTCCACCGCGTCCGGCGCGCGCACGGTCGAGGCGTTCCGGCTCCAGGAGCAGCGCACCACCGCGAGCCGCGACGCCATCGAGACGGCGCGGCGCACCCGCTTCTACACGCTCTTCCTGCGCAGCGTGTTCTTCCCCGTGGTCGAGGTGGCGTACGTCCTTCCCGTGGCCGGCGTCCTGGTCGTCGGCGGGATGCTGCACGCGCGGGGCGTGATGAGCCTCGGCTCGGTCGTGGCGGCGGCCCTGTATCTCCAGCAGTTGGTCAATCCGCTCGACCAGATCCTGGTGCGGATCGAGCAACTCCAGTCCAGCGGTGCCTCGTTCGCCCGCGTGGAGGGCCTGGGCGGGGCGCCGCGCGCCGACGCCGGCGAGGCTCCCCGTCCGGCGGACGACCGCATCGACGTGACGGACGTGCGCTACTCCTACGGGCCGGGCGGCCGCGAGGTGCTGCACGGCGTGGACCTGACCGTGCGGCCCGGGGAGCGGCTCGCGGTGGTCGGTCCGTCCGGTGCCGGGAAGACCACGCTGAGCAGGTTGCTGGCGGGCGTGGACGCGCCGACGAGCGGGTCGGTGACCGTCGGCGGGGTGCCGGTGGTGCGCCTGGACCCGGAGCAGCTGCGCCGCCAGGTCGTCCTGGTCACCCAGGAGCACCATGTCTTCCTGGGCACGGTCCGCGACAACCTCCTGATCGCCGAACCCGGCGCCGGGGACGAGGAGTTGTGGGCCGCCCTGGCCGCCGTAGGAGCGGACGGGTGGGTGCGGGAGCTGGCCGAGGGGCTCGACACCGCGCTGGGCGAGGGGGGTTGCCGTACGGACGGTTCGCAGGCGCAGCAACTCGCCCTGGCCCGGGTGGTGTTGGCGGACCCGCACACGCTGATCCTGGACGAGGCGACGGCGTTGCTGGATCCCACGACGGCCCGGCACACCGAGCGCGCCCTGGCCGCCGTACTGGAAGGGCGGACCGTGATCGCCATCGCGCACCGGCTGCACACCGCGCACGACGCGGACCGGGTGGCGGTGATGGAGGACGGGCGGCTGACCGAACTCGGCACGCATGACGAGCTGGTGGCGGCCGACGGGGCGTACGCGGCGCTCTGGCACTCGTGGCACGGGGACCGGTCCGGTGCCGACGGGTCCGTATAGCGAACATGAACTCCCGGACAACGAACGATTTCCGGCCAACTTCCTGACGCGCCCCTGACAGAAACCGCGATCTCCTGCCACTCTTCCCACGGCCGCGTCACAGCAACCCCACAGGCACTTCACAGGTGACGGCGGTCGAACTCCCGCACGCGTACGCCCCGTTCTGCCCGGACGGCCCACCCGCCGACCGGTCTCCCCCGGCCGCGCGATCCGCGGCCCGCAGAAGGAGTCAGTGTTGAGAGAGAGTTCCTCCCACAGACGCACCTCCCACACCCTGAACCGCAAGGCCGCCGCCGTGGCCCTCGTCGGTGTCTCCGCCCTGATCGCCGCGGCCGTCCAGTCCGGCGCCGCGAACGCCGTCCCGGGAGCGGGCAAGGTCATCCCGGGCGCCGAGTCCGTCAGACTCACCCCCTCCCAGCGCGCCGAGCTGCTCCGCACGGCCGACGCCGGCAAGGCGGACACGGCCAGGGAACTCGGCCTGGGCGCCAAGGAGAAGCTGGTCGTCCGCGATGTCCTCAAGGACGGCAACGGCACGATCCACACGCGCTACGAGCGCACGTACGACGGTCTGCCTGTCCTCGGCGGCGACCTGGTCGTCGACAGCACCGAGGCCGACGCGACAGCGGCCGTGCGCAAGGCGACCGGCGCCACGATCAAGGTCGCGTCCGTCACTCCGAAGGTGACCGCCGCCAAGGCCTCGGCGCAGGCCCTGAAGGCCGCGACGGCCGCCGACGCCAAGAGCCCGGACGTCAACCGCGCCCCGCGCAAGGTGATCTGGGCGGCGAACGGCACCCCGACGCTGGCGTACGAGACGGTCGTCGGCGGGCTCCAGGAGGACGGCACGCCGAACGAGCTGCACGTCGTCACCGACGCGGCGACCGGCGCGAAGCTCTACGAGTACCAGGGCATCGAGACCGGCACCGGCAACACCATGTACAGCGGCACGGTCACGCTCGGCACCTCCCAGTCCGGCTCGACGTACAACCTGACCGACGCGGCGCGCGGCAACCACAAGACGTACAACCTCAACCGCGGCACCTCCGGCACCGGCACGCTCTTCTCCGGCCCGGACGACATCTGGGGCAACGGCAGCGCCTCCAACACGGAGACGGCCGCGGCGGACGCGCACTACGGGGCCGCGCTCACCTGGGACTACTACAAGAACGTGCAGGGGCGTTCGGGCATCCGCGGGGACGGGGTCGGGGCGTACTCCCGGGTCCACTACGGCAGCAACTACGTCAACGCGTTCTGGTCGGACAGCTGCTTCTGCATGACGTACGGCGACGGCTCGGGCAACACGCACCCGCTGACGTCGATCGACGTGGCCGGGCACGAGATGACGCACGGTGTCACGGCGAACACCGCCGGCCTCAACTACTCCGGAGAGTCGGGCGGATTGAACGAGGCCACCTCCGATATCTTCGGCACGGCCGTCGAGTTCTACGCCAACAACTCCTCCGACGTCGGTGACTACCTCATCGGCGAGGAGATCGACATCAACGGCGACGGCACGCCGCTGCGTTACATGGACCAGCCGAGCAAGGACGGGTCGTCCAGGGACAGTTGGTACTCGGGGCTGGGAAACCTCGACGTGCACTACTCGTCCGGTCCGGCCAACCACTTCTTCTATCTGCTGAGCGAGGGCAGCGGCACCAAGACCATCAACGGTGTCACCTACAACTCGCCCACCTCGGACGGCCTTCCGGTCACCGGCATCGGCCGCGACAAGGCGGAGAAGATCTGGTTCCGCGCACTGACCACGAAGTTCACCTCGACCACCAACTACGCGGCGGCCCGCACCGGGACGCTCGCGGCGGCGGGTGAGCTGTACGGCACCACGAGCGCCGAGTACACGGCCGTACAGAACGCCTGGGCGGCGATCGCGGTCGGCTCGCGTCCCGGTGGCGGCGGCGGTGGCGGTACCTCCTTCGAGAACACCGCCGACGTATCGATTCCGGACAACGGCGCGGCGGTCACCTCGTCGATCGCCGTGACCGGCCGGACCGGCAACGCGCCGTCCAACCTCCAGGTCGCTGTCGACATCGTGCACACCTACATCGGCGACCTCCAGGTGCAGCTGGTCGCCCCCGACGGCACCGCCTACACGCTGAAGGCGTACGGCACCGGCGGCAGCACGGACAACATCAACACGACGTACACCGTCAACGCGTCCTCCGAAGTCGCCAACGGGACCTGGCAGTTGCGGGTCCAGGACAACGCGGCCGTCGACACGGGTTACATCAACAGCTGGAAGCTGACCTTCCCGTAGGCCCGCACCCGCACCAAGACAGGGCGCCGCCCCGGTGGTTCGACTCCCCGGGGCGGCGCCCTCTTTTTGCCATCCCATGACCGACGGCCTGTTGGCGCTTTACCCAGGTCAACCCCCTTTACATGCCCGCAATGTTCATCCAGCCGTCGACTTTCAGCCAACATCACTTGAGGGTCCTGACATGTACGCGCCTTGATGCCACGCTTCCTCACAACCGCCGCACAACTTCACAGCAACCCCGGAAGGCAACCCCACGCCGTCCGGGCTCCCCCACGAAGGAGCTTGTGTGACCCCCCTCTACGCGCGTCACAAGCGCACCACCCTGGCCATCGCGACCGCCGTCGCCGCCGGTGCCCTGCTCACCACCGGCCTCACCGCCGGTGCCGCCTCCGCCGAGACCCCGGCGGAAGCGGGCAAGGCCGCCCTCTCCGCCGCGCCGCTCCAGCTGTCCGCGGCCGCGCGCACCTCGCTCATCAAGGAGCGCCAGGCCACCGCCGCCGACACGGCCCAGGAGATAGGCCTCGGCGCCAAGGAGAAGCTGGTCGTCAAGGACGTCGTGAAGGACGCCGACGGCACGGTGCACACCCGCTACGAGCGCACCTACGACGGCCTGCCCGTCCTCGGCGGCGACCTCGTCGTCCACGAGTCGAAGTCCGGTGCCACCGAAGGCGTTTCCAAGGCCACGACCAAGACCATCAAGGTCTCCTCGCTGACCCCGAAGCTCACCGTCGCCAAGGCCGAGCAGCAGGCGCTGACCGCCGCCAAGGCCGCGGGCTCGGACAAGACCGCCGCCGACGGTGCCCGCAAGGTCATCTGGGCCGGCTCGGGCACCCCCGTCCTCGCCTACGAGACGATCGTCGGCGGCTTCCAGGACGACGGCACCCCGAACCAGCTGCACGTCATCACCGACGCGGCGACCGGCAAGAAGCTCTTCGAGTACCAGGGCATCGAGAACGCGACCGGCACCGGCAAGAGCCTGTACTCGGGCACGGTCAGCCTGGAGACCACCCTCTCCGGCTCGACGTACCAGCTGACCGACGGCACCCGCGGCAGCCACAAGACGTACAACAAGTCCCACACCACCAGCTCTTCGGCCGGCACCCTGTTCACGGACGCCGACAACACGTGGGGCACCGGTGCCGCGTCCAGCTCCACCACCGACCAGACGGCGGCCGTCGACGCCGCCTACGGCGCGGCGGAGACCTGGGACTTCTACAAGAACACCTTCGGCCGCAGCGGCATCAAGAACAACGGTGTCGCGGCCTACTCGCGCGTCCACTACGGCAACGCGTACGTCAACGCGTTCTGGGACGACAGCTGCTTCTGCATGACCTACGGCGACGGCTCGGGCAACACCCACCCGCTGACCTCGCTGGACGTGGCCGGCCACGAGATGAGCCACGGCGTCACCTCGAACACGGCGGGCCTGAACTACTCGGGCGAGTCCGGCGGCCTGAACGAGGCCACCTCGGACATCTTCGGCACGGGTGTGGAGTTCTACGCGGCGAACTCCTCCGACCCCGGTGACTACCTCATCGGCGAGAAGATCAACATCAACGGCGACGGCACCCCGCTGCGCTACATGGACCAGCCCAGCAAGGACGGCGGCTCGGCCAACTACTGGTCCTCCTCGGTCGGCAACCTGGACGTCCACTACTCGTCCGGCGTGGCGAACCACTTCTTCTACCTCCTCTCGGAGGGCAGCGGCGCGAAGACGATCAACGGGGTCTCGTACAACTCCCCGACGTCCAACGGCTCCACGGTCACCGGCATCGGCCGCGCGAAGGCGCTGCAGATCTGGTACAAGGCGCTGACGACGTACTTCACGTCGACGACCAACTACAAGTCGGCGCGCACCGGCACGCTCTCAGCGGCGACGGCCCTGTACGGCTCCGGCAGCACCGAGTACAACGCGGTGGCAGCGGCCTGGTCCGCGGTCAACGTGAGCTAGCACCAAGGGTCTTGGCGGGGCGGCACCCGGGCCGAAGGCATTCCCGGGCGCCGCCCTACTCTTGTTTCCCATGCACTTCACGTACGACGAGGTCGGCGCGACCCGTCAGCAGGGCTACTGCCCGCCCGGCTTCCACTCCCTACACGTCCGCTCCCGCATAGGCGAGGGCGAGGCCGTCTTCCAGGCGGCCTCCGAAGCGGTCCTCACCTGGGAGATGCACCGCGCGATGGGCGTGGGCATCGAAGCGACGTCCCCCCGCGCGGCCCCCGACGTAGACGTGACGGTCACCCTCGCGGGCCTCATCAAGGCCCCTTGCCGAGTGGTCTGGACCGTGGAGGAACACCGCCGCACGGGTTGGGCCTACGGCACCCTCACCGGCCACCCCGAATGCGGCGAGGAATCCTTCATGGTCGACCGCACCGGCGACGGCACGGTCTGGCTCACGGTGTCCGCCTTCAGCAAGGCGGCGAAGTGGTACGCGCGGGCGGCGGGGCCGGCTACGCGGGGGTTGCAGCACGCGTACGCGCGAAGGTGCGGAACGGTCCTGCGGAAGCTGTGCGGCGGGGAGGACGCGGGCTGAGCCCACGCCCTCCGGCGGCCCTCCGCCATCACCGCATCAACACCCCAGCCCCCTCCACCGCCTCCTCCGAAGGCACCGCCACCACCCCCAACTCCGCCCCCGACGCCAGCAGTCGGTGGGACGGGAGGATGCGGATCGTGTAGCCGAAGGGGCCCGTGCGGTCCAGGGAGAGGGGGCCCTCGTAGAGCCAGCGGCCCTCCTCGTCCGGGCCCGACGTCGGTTTGAGGGCGATCGTCGCCGGGTCCGTGATGCGGTCCTCCTCGTCCACGCGGCCCGAGGCCGCCTGGATCTCCACGTCGTCGGGGGTGAGGGCGCCGAGGCCTACGCGGACTCGGAGGCCCAGGGTGGTGCCGAGTTCCGCCGTCGCCAGAGGGGTCGTCGTCTCCACGTGGTCGACGGTGACGTCGTGCCAGGACGCCCGTACCCGGGACTTCCAGGAGGCGAGTTCGCGGGCCGTGTCCTGGGTCATCGTGCGGTGGGCGTGGGCCGCGGGGGCGTAGAGACGCTCCACGTACTCGCGGACCATCCGGCCCGCCAGGACCTTCGGGCCCAGCAGGGTGAGGGTCTGGCGGACCATCTCGATCCAGCGGTCCGGCAGGCCCTGCTGACCGCGCTCGTAGAAGCGCGGCGCCACCCGCTGCTCCAGCAGGTCGTACAGCGCGTCCGCCTCGATGTCGTCCCGGCGGTCCGCGTCCGTGCCCGCGCCGTCCGCCGTCGGGATCGCCCAGCCGAAGTCCGGCTGGAACCATTCGTCCCACCAGCCGTCCAGGACGGAGAGGTTGAGGCAGCCGTTCAGCGCCGCCTTCATACCGGACGTGCCACAGGCCTCCAGCGGCCGGAGCGGGTTGTTCAGCCAGATGTCGCAGCCCGGGTAGAGCTTCTGCGCCATCGCCATGCCGTAGTCGGGCAGGAAGACGATGCGGTGGCGGACCCGCGGGTCGTCCGCGAACCGGACCAGCTCCTGGACCAGGCGCTTGCCGCCGTCGTCCGCCGGGTGCGCCTTGCCCGCCACCACGATCTGGATCGGGCGTTCGGGGTGCAGCAGCAGGTCCATCAGCCGGTCCCGGTCGCGGAGCATGAGGGTCAGTCGCTTGTACGACGGGACCCTGCGGGCGAAACCGATCGTCAACACGTCGGGGTCCAGCACCCCGTCGATCCAGCCCAACTCCGCGGTACCGGCGCCCCGTTGCCGCCAGGACGCCCGAAGCCGCTCGCGCACCTCGGCCACCAGCTTCTCGCGCAGCACCCGCCGCAGCTCCCAGATGTCCTGGTCGGGGATGTCGCCGACCGCGTCCCAGCGGTCCGAGCCGCCCACGGTCAGCGCGTCCTCGGTGCGCTGGGCGCCGATCTGCCGGGCGCCGAGCCGGAAGACCTCGGGGGCGACCCAGGTCGGCGCGTGCACACCGTTCGTCACGGAGGTGATCGGCACCTCCTCGGGGTCGAATCCGGGCCAGAGTCCGGAGAACATCTCCCGGCTGACCTGACCGTGCAACAGCGAGACCCCGTTGGCGCGTTGGGCGAGCCTGAGGCCCATCACGGCCATGTTGAAGAGGTTCGGCTCGCCGCCCGGGTAGGTCTCCATGCCCAGACCCAGGATGCGTCCGACGTCCATGCGCGGGAGTTCGGCGTCGGCGCCGAAGTGCCGGGCGACCAGTTCGCGGTCGAAGCGGTCGATGCCGGCCGGGACGGGCGTGTGTGTGGTGAAGACCGTGCCCGCGCGCACCGCCTCCAGACCGGCGTCGAAGTCCAGCCCCTGGTCGCAGAGTTCGGCGATCCGCTCCAGGCCGAGGAAGCCGGCGTGGCCCTCGTTGGTGTGGAAGACCTCGGGTTCGGGGTGGCCGGTGAGCCGGCAGTACGTCCGTACGGCCCGGACGCCCCCTATGCCGAGCAACATCTCCTGGAGCAGCCGGTGTTCGCTGCCGCCGCCGTAGAGCCGGTCGGTCACCCCGCGTTCGCCGAGGTCGTTCTCCTCGACGTCGGAGTCCAGCATCAGCAGGGGCACACGGCCCACTTGGGCGAGCCAGATGCGGGCGTGCAGCTGCTTCCCACCGGGCGCGCCGGGGAGGGCGAGGGAGACCTGGGCGGGGCTGCCGTCGGCCTCCTCCAGGAGGGCGACGGGGAGTTCGTTGGGGTCGAGGACCGGATAGTGCTCCTGCTGCCAGCCGTCCCGGGACAGGGACTGGCGGAAGTAGCCGTGGCGGTACAGGAGTCCGACGCCGATCAGCGGGACGCCGAGGTCACTGGCCGCCTTCAGATGGTCGCCGGCCAGGATGCCGAGCCCGCCGGAGTACTGCGGAAGGGCGGCGGTGATGCCGAACTCGGGCGAGAAGTAGGCGACGGCGGCGGGCAGTCCAGCGCTCTGGGCCTGGTACCAGCGCTCGCCGGTGACGTAGTCGGACAGGTCGTCGGCGGCCGCGGTGAGCCGGCGCAGGAAGCGGCGGTCCTCGGCGAGTTCGGCGAGCCGCGCCGGGCGCAGACTGCCGAGCAGCCGTACCGGATCACCGCCCGAGGCGGCCCAGCGCTCGGGGTCGACGGACTGGAAGAGGTCGCGGGTCTCCGCGTGCCAGGACCAGCGCAGGTTGCGCGCCAGGTCGCTGAGCGGCCGCAGGGGCTCGGGGAGGACGGGCCGGACGGTGAATCGACGGATAGCTTTCACTGGCCACCTCGTCAGGCGTGCGGAAAGGGCGGAAGGGACGCACCGCGATGTGTGTCCCGTCGTCACCCTCGACCGTATCCGCGTCGGGGGCCCCGTAACCACGGCGCGGTTCCGGGCAGAACATCGCAGAAGCCCGTCCGAAAATCACCGCAACCTCTCCACATCTCTCATAGCGGATATGGCCGATTCCGCCCCCGTAGGCGTCCTTGTGGCGTTTCGGTCCACACGAGAGGCTGCCAGTGGCGTACCGGCCGACGTCGAGTGCAACCGGGGGACCGCGGCCGCCGTACGCCGACCAGAGGAGGGGAATTCACGCCATGGCACGGACGCGAACACGGCGTCTGCGCTGGCTGGGGGGCCTGACGGCGGTGACCTGCGTCGCCGCGCTTTCGGCCATCACCCCGCCCGCGCACGCCGTACCGGAGGGGCGGATACTCGGGGCCGGAGACCCCGGTTCCGTCAGCGGAAGTTACCTGGTGACACTCAAGGGGGGAACGAGGGCTCCGTCGGCGACCGGAAAGGGCCTCGCCGAGAAGTACGGGGCGAAAATAAGCCATACCTACGGCACGGTCCTGAACGGCTACGCGATCCGGGCGGACGAGAGACAGGCCCGGCGCCTGGCCGCGGACCCGCAGGTCGCCGCGGTCGTCCAGGACACCCGGGTGACGCTGGAGGGCACCCCACTGGAGCGCACCCGCGTGGAGCGCGCCCGTCCGGAGCGCACCCAGAAGAACCCGCCGTCCTGGGGCCTGGACCGCATCGACGAACCGGGCCTGCCGCTCGACAGGAACTACAGCTGGCCGGAGTCCGCCGGTGCCGGAGTGACGGTGTACGTGATCGACACCGGCATCCGGATCACCCACAAGGACTTCGGCGGCCGCGCGAGCTACGGCCGGGACTTCGTCGGCGACGACGGGTCCGCCGGGGACGGCAACGGCCACGGCACCCATGTCGCGGCCACCGTCGCGGGCACCAAGTACGGCGTCGCGAAGAAGGCGAAGGTGGTCGCCGTACGCGTCCTGGACGACAAGGGCTCGGGCACGACCTCGCAGGTCATCGCCGGGATCGACTGGGTCACCAAGAACGCCCGGAAACCGGCGGTGGCCAATCTCAGCCTGGGCGGCTACCGCAACAGCCAGCTGGACGCGGCCGTCCGCACCTCGATCGCGTCCGGTGTGACGTACGCGGTCGCGGCGGGCAACGACGGACTGCCGGCCTCGCTCTACTCGCCCGCGGACGTACCGCAGGCGATCACGGTCGGCGCGAGCGACACCAAGGACGCCCGGCCGGGCTTCTCCAACTACGGCTCCGCCCTGGACCTGTTCGCGCCGGGGGTCTCCATTACCTCGGCGGGGATCACCGGTGACACCGCCAAGGCGACCTATTCCGGTACGTCGATGGCGACCCCGCATGTCGCGGGCGCGGCGGCGCTGTATCTCGCCGACCGCCCGAAGGCCACACCGGCACAGGTGGGCAAGGCACTTGTCGGCCTGGCCACGACCGGGAAGATGTCCGGGCGTGGCGCCGGATCACCGGACAAAATCCTGCGAGTGCCGGGATCGTAGGGGAAGCGTCCGCAGACCGGCCCCGTTCGGCCTGAACGGGGCCGGTCTTGTGCGTAGACATACGCGTGAGTAGTTAACAAAGTGCCGGATTGCCCACCCGAATAGGGTGGGAAGGAACCTCCGGTACCACCCCCCGCAGGCCCCCTCCCCCACTGCCATCCGCCCACCCACGTTGACGCGGACAGGAGCGGTCATGCCCGCCACGCACCACTCGTCAGCACCCCCGACATCCAGCACCGGGGAATCCCCCACGCATCCCGTCGAGACCGGACCACCGGCCACGGAGCGATCCTCCGCGAGCGGAACCCCGGCCAACGGCCACACAGAGAGCCCGGCCGTCGAGCCCGCGGCGGCCCCGGCCATCGGCCGCATACCCGTCCTCGACGTCCGCCCCGTGGTCCAGCGCGGCCACCGGCCCGCCAAGGCCGTCACCGGCGAGACGTTCGAGATCTCGGCCACCGTCTTCCGCGAGGGCCATGACGCCGTCGCCGCCAACGTCGTACTGAAAGACCCGCGGGGTCGCCCCGGCCCGTGGACGCCGATGCGGGAGCTGGCTCCGGGCACCGACCGCTGGGGAGCCACTGTTACGGCCGGCGAACCGGGGTACTGGACGTACGCCGTGGAAGCGTGGGGCGATCCCGTCACCACCTGGCGGCACCACGCCCAGATCAAGATCCCGGCGGGCATGGACACCGAGCTGGTCCTGGAGGAGGGCGCGCGATTGTACGAGCGGGCCGCCACCGAGGTACCGAAGAAGGGCAAACGGCAGATCCTGCGCGCCGCGGTCGACATCCTCAGGGACGAGACCCGCCCCGCGGCCGCCCGCCTCGCCGCCGCCCTGACCCCGGAGGTGGACGAGGTGCTCGCCCGCCATCCGCTGCGGGAGCTGGTCACGTCGTCGGAGACGCTGCCGCTGCTCGTGGAGCGCGAACGCGCCCTGTACGGCTCCTGGTACGAGTTCTTCCCCCGCTCCGAGGGCACGCCCGAGCAGCCCCACGGCACCTTCCGCACCGCCGCCCGCAGACTCCCCGCGATCGCGGCGATGGGCTTCGACGTGGTCTACCTGCCCCCGATCCACCCGATCGGCACGACGTTCCGCAAGGGCCGCAACAACACCCTCACGCCGGGCCCGGAGGATGTCGGGGTGCCGTGGGCGATCGGCTCCCCCGAGGGCGGCCACGACGCCGTGCACCCGGCACTCGGCACCATCGAGGACTTCGCCTGGTTCGTCGAGCAGGCGCGGCACCAGGGTCTGGAGATCGCCCTGGACTTCGCGCTCCAGTGCTCCCCGGACCATCCCTGGGTGCAGAAGCATCCGGAGTGGTTCCACCACCGCCCGGACGGCACCATCGCCTACGCCGAGAACCCGCCGAAGAAGTACCAGGACATCTACCCGATCGCCTTCGA
>NZ_JBEYVC010000082.1:0-43159 GCF_040643855.1 Streptomyces sp. NPDC047072
TTACGTCAAGGACGTGAGAATGGGGGAAGGGGCTCCGGTAGAGCATGCGTATAGAAATGTGAATGATGGAACCCTCGCTCTTTACGTCCCCAACCCACTTGTCGGTGTCGTCCTTCTTGTCGTCGTCCGACTCTTCGCCCTCGATCACGGGGATCAGGGAGAGCTTGCCGCGGGAGTCGATCTCGGCGATCTCGACCTGGACCTTCTGGCCCACACCGAGGACGTCCTCGACGTTCTCCACGCGCTTGCCGCCCGCGAGCTTGCGGATCTGCGAGATGTGCAGCAGACCGTCCTTGCCCGGGAGCAGCGACACGAACGCGCCGAAGGTGGTGGTCTTGACGACCGTACCCAGGTAGCGCTCGCCGACCTCCGGCATGGTCGGGTTGGCGATGCCGTTGATCGTGGTGCGGGCGGCCTCGGCGGCCGGGCCGTCGGCGGCACCGATGTAGATGGTGCCGTCGTCCTCGATCGTGATCTCGGCGCCGGTGTCCTCCTGGATCTGGTTGATCATCTTGCCCTTGGGGCCGATGACCTCACCGATCTTGTCCACGGGGATCTTGACGGTGATGATCCGCGGGGCGTTCGGGGACATCTCGTCCGGGGTGTCGATCGCTTCCATCATCACGTCGAGGATGTGGAGGCGGGCGTCACGGGCCTGCTTGAGGGCCGCGGCCAGGACGGAGGCCGGGATGCCGTCCAGCTTGGTGTCGAGCTGGAGGGCGGTGACGAACTCCTTGGTGCCGGCGACCTTGAAGTCCATGTCGCCGAAGGCGTCCTCCGCACCGAGGATGTCGGTGAGGGTGACGTAGTGCGTCTCGCCGTCGATGTCCTGGGAGATCAGGCCCATGGCGATACCGGCGACGGGGGCCTTCAGCGGCACACCGGCGTTCAGCAGCGACATGGTGGACGCGCAGACCGAGCCCATGGACGTGGAGCCGTTGGAGCTCAGCGCCTCGGAGACCTGGCGGATCGCGTAGGGGAACTCCTCGCGGGTCGGCAGGACCGGGACCAGGGCGCGCTCGGCGAGGGCGCCGTGGCCGATCTCGCGGCGCTTCGGGGAGCCGACGCGGCCGGTCTCGCCGGTGGAGTACGGCGGGAAGTTGTAGTTGTGCATGTAGCGCTTGCGGGTCACCGGGGAGAGGGTGTCCAGCTGCTGCTCCATGCGGAGCATGTTGAGGGTGGTGACGCCCAGGATCTGGGTCTCGCCACGCTCGAACACCGCGGAGCCGTGCACGCGCGGGATGGCCTCGACCTCGGCGGCGAGCGTACGGATGTCCGTGACGCCACGGCCGTCGATGCGCTTCTTCTCCTTGATCACGCGCTCGCGGACGAGCTGCTTGGTCAGGGAGCGGTACGCGGCGGAGATCTCCTTCTCGCGGCCCTCGAACTCCGGGAGGAGCTTCTCGGCGGCGAGCGCCTTGACGCGGTCCAGCTCGGACTCGCGCTCCTGCTTGCCCGCGATGGTCAGCGCGGAGGCGAGCTCCGGGCGGACGGCGGCGGAGAGCGCCTCCAGGACGTCGTCCTGGTAGTCGAGGAAGATCGGGAACTCGCCGGTCGGCTTGGCGGCCTTGGCGGCGAGGTCGGCCTGGGCCTTGCAGAGGACCTTGATGAAGGGCTTCGCGGCTTCCAGACCGGCGGCGACGACCTCCTCGGTCGGGGCCTCGGCGCCGCCCTTGACCAGCTGGATGGTCTTCTCGGTGGCCTCGGCCTCGACCATCATGATCGCGACGTCGCCGTCCTCCAGGGTGCGGCCCGCGACGACCATGTCGAAGACGGCGTCCTCGAGCTCGGAGTGCGTCGGGAAGGCGACCCACTGGCCGTTGATCAGCGCGACGCGGACGCCGCCGATCGGGCCGGAGAAGGGCAGACCGGCCAGCTGGGTGGACGCGGAGGCGGCGTTGATCGCCACGACGTCGTACAGGTGGTCGGGGTTGAGCGCCATGATGGTGGCGACGACCTGGATCTCGTTGCGCAGGCCCTTCTTGAAGGACGGGCGCAGCGGGCGGTCGATGAGGCGGCACGTGAGGATCGCGTCCTCGGAGGGCCGGCCCTCACGGCGGAAGAAGCTGCCGGGGATCTTGCCGGCGGCGTACATCCGCTCCTCGACGTCCACCGTCAGGGGGAAGAAGTCGAGCTGGTCCTTGGGGTTCTTCGAGGCGGTGGTCGCCGACAGCACCATGGTGTCGTCGTCCAGGTAGGCCACGGCGGAGCCGGCGGCCTGCTTGGCGAGGCGGCCCGTCTCGAAGCGGATGGTGCGGGTGCCGAAGGAGCCGTTGTCGATGACGGCCTCGGCGTAGTGGGTCTCGTTCTCCACTAGGTGCTCTCCGTTACTTTTCGTCTGCGTATCGTCTTTTGTCCCGATCCGCCCGTGTGGCAGGGGGACATGGGCGGAGAAGCGCTCCGTCTGGTGCGGGCCGGTCTTCGATCGAAGCACCCGGGTTCGCATTGCCCGGGGGCCACTACCGAGGACCGGCGGCGGCGAGGTGCACTTCTCCTCGTGTTACTGCGTTGTGCTACCACACTACAAAGCAGGTGTGACACTCCGCACGTTTCCGTACGTACGGCAAAGGGAGCGATCCCCGATCGTTTCGGGAACCGCTCCCTTCGTCACGTCTTACTTGGCGCCCGCCGCACCGCGGCGGATGCCGAGGCGGTCGACCAGCGTACGGAAGCGCTGGATGTCCTTCTTCGCCAGGTACTGGAGAAGGCGGCGGCGCTGACCGACGAGGATCAGCAGGCCACGACGGGAGTGGTGGTCGTGCTTGTGGGTCTTGAGGTGCTCGGTCAGGTCGGAGATCCGACGCGAGAGCATGGCGACCTGGACCTCGGGGGAGCCGGTGTCGCCCTCCTTCTGGCCGAACTCGGAGATGATCTGCTTCTTCGTAGCGGCGTCGAGCGACACGCTTACTCCTCAGGATCTGTGGTTGCCGCCGAGTGCCCCTGGTCTGCTTCTCAGGGATGCTTCCGTGACTCGGGAGGCGGAGGCCGGCGGGCGTGAACACACACGGCCGCCGACCAGGATAGCAGCCTTGTCAGCTGGTCATGCCCCGGGCGGCCGCGTACAGGTCGAGGACCGCGAGGCAGAGCGGGACCAGGGAGAGCAGGACCGCGCCCTCGCTCAGGTCGAGCATGCGGCCCCAGAAGGGGGTCACGCCCTTGCGCGGCACGATCAGGGCGATGGCCACCAGGAGCATCGCGCCGAAGGCGACCGCGGCGGCGAGCCAGACGGTGCGGATGTCCAGCGGGGCGCTGTTGTGGTTGTAGAGGAGCTCCTCCATGACGTCGGCCGGCGGGTTCAGCGCGAGGCCGAGCACCAGCAGGCTGAGCGTGACGATGCCCGAGACCATCAGGGTGACGACCTGGGAGGTGTAGAGGAACAGCCGGGCCCGCATCAGCATGGCGAGGCCGGCGGCGAGCGCCATCAGCTGGGCCCAGCCGTTGCTGGAGAAGCCGAGCACCACACCGGCGGAGGCGACCCCGCCGACCGCGCAGCCGCCGACGAGGCCGAGCAGCAGCTCGTGGCCGCGGCGGGCCTGGTCGGTGATGATCCGGAAGTCGACCGGCTCCTGCTCCTGCTGCTCGTCCGGGCGGTTGCGCTTGGCGATCTGGTCGGGCGAGCGGAAGCCGATGGGCAGCCGGGCGAAGCGGGCGGACCAGCCGGGCAGGAAGCCGATGACGGCGACCATGACGACGGCGGTGCAGGCGGCGCTCTCGCGGGGCTCGGCCTCGGTGACGATCGCGGCGAAGGTGGCGAGGACGCCGATGCCGGCGGCGAACGCGGCGGCGATGAAGGGGGCGTCGTTCTGCGGCAGCATCAGGACGAGCAGCACGGAGGCGACGAGCAGGACGGCGAAGCCGACGAGGAGGTGCAGCCGTCCGGGGCCCTCGCCCGCGTCGACGCCGAGGATTCCGGAGCCGCCGACCATCAGGTGCGGCAGCGAGGCGAGGCCGAGGGCGACGGCCGCGTGGTGGTCGTCGTAGACACGCGCGCGTACGGCGGCCAGGGCGACGAGGACGATGCCGGTGACGCCGGCGATGATGCCCGGCAGGCCGTGCATGTCGTGGCGGATCGGCTCCGAGAACCACAGCGCCAGCGCCATCATCGTCAGCAGCAGCGCCCCGGCGAGCAGGCCGACGGTGCGCATCATGCCGTCGTTCCAGCTGCGGCGGTCGGCCTCGACGGCGGCGGCCACGGCGTCCACGACGTCGTCGAAGACGGCGGGCGGCAGCGAGTCCGCGAACGGTCGCAGAAGCAAAAGTTCGCCGTCGCGTATCTGCTGCTCGGCGAGCGAGCGGCCGTCGTCGAGGACGGAGCCGTCCCTGCGCACCAGGTTGTACCCGGTGGGCGCCGTCTCCTCGGGCGTCTGACCCGACAGCCTCAGGATCTCCGGGTACACGTCAGAGAGCGGCACGTCCTCGGGGAGTGCCACATCGATCCGGCTGTTCGGTGCCGCCACCGTGACCCGGCAGAACCCGGTTGCTGAAACCGTACTCACCTGACGGTTCCCCCTCGTCCAGTACTGGTGATTTCGTCGCGGTTTGCCAGGGCGATTCCCGCTCCGCGCTTGGTTCGGTGCGTCACCCTACCGTCCCCACCCGGCATCTCCTCATCCCCTCCCGGCTCAATCGCCGCGGAGAACAGTAGGATCAACGCCCGGCTCATGGGCTGGCAGAGCCAGCGGAGTTGACGAACGTACGGGGGCCGTCACAACGGGGGCGGTTCAAGATTGCGATTGCGTGAAGGACTGGTGGATCGGTGAGCGTCGTCATCGTCAAACGCCCCCCGCGGGTGTTCCCGCCGGAGGTGCCCAGTGAGGAGGTCAGACTCGAAGCGCCTCCCGAACTGCCGCGCACCGAGGACGACAGCCTGCTGATGAACCTGCTGCCCATGCTGGGCATGGGGTCGTCGGCGGCGTTCTTCTTCATGCCGGGCGCGCAGGGTTTCATGAAGATCATGGGCATGCTGATGATGGTGTCCACCGTCGCCATGCTCGTGGCCCAGATCGTCCGGGCCCGCAAGGGACCTTCCGGCCAGATGGCCGAGGCGCGGCGCGACTACCTCAAGTACCTGGCGCAGAAGCGGCGGGAGATCCGCCGTACCGCGCACAAGCAGAGCGACGCCCAGCACTATCTGCACCCCGCGCCCGAACAGCTGTGGGCGCTGGTCGCGGAGGGCTCGCGGCTGTGGGAACGGCGGTCCACGGACCAGGACTTCGCGCAGGTGCGCATCGGCCTCGGCCCGCAGCAGCTGGCGACTCCGCTGGTCGCGCCGGACACCGCGCCGGTGGACGAGCTGGAGCCGCTGACCGCGCACGCGATGCAGCAGTTCATCGCGGGCTACGGCACGTTGGGCGAGCTGCCGCTGGCGATCGGGTTGCGCTCCTTCTACCACGTGACGATCTCCGGGGATCCCGAGACGGTCTACGGCCAGACGCGCTCCGTGGTCGGCCAGCTGGCCTCGCTGCACTCCCCCGAGGACGTGCTGATCGCGGTCGTGGCCGCGCCGGGCGCCGCGGTGGAGTGGGAGTGGACCAAGTGGCTGCCGCACATGCAGCACAAGGAGTCCGACGGCGCGGGCTCGCGCCGGATGCTCTGCCAGGACCTGGGCGAGCTGGAGGAGATGATCGCCCAGCAGCTGGAGGGCCGCCCCCGGTGGAGCCGGGACGGACAGCCGGTCCTCGACCAGCCGCACGTGGTCGTCGTCCTGGACGGCGGCGGGGTGCCCGCGGACTCGCAGCTCGCCTCCTCGGAGGGGCTGCAGGGCGTGACCATCGTCGAGGTGGTCCCCGGTGAACTGGACGAGCCGCGCGGCTCGTTGATGGTGCGGGTGTGGCCCGAGGCGATGGAGCTGGAGGCGGGCACGGGTGTCTTCACCGGCACGCCCGACGTGCTCTCGCTGGCCCAGGCGGAGTCGCTGGCCCGCCAGTTGGCGCCGCTGCGTCTCGGTGCGGCGGACGCGGACGAACCGCTCCTCGCGAACCTGGACTTCACCGACCTGATGCAGATCGGCGACGCGGGCAGCGTGGACGTCTCGCGCACCTGGCGGCCGCGCACCCTGCACGAGCGGCTGCGCGTCCCGATCGGCCTCGGCGAGAACGGCGAGCCGGTCATGCTGGACATCAAGGAGGCCTCGCAGGAGGGCATGGGCCCGCACGGCCTGTGCGTCGGCGCCACCGGTTCCGGAAAGTCGGAGCTGCTGCGCACGCTGGTGCTGGGCCTCGCGGTCACGCACTCCTCCGAGACGCTCAACTTCGTCCTCGCGGACTTCAAGGGCGGCGCCACCTTCACCGGCATGGGCTCCATGCCGCACGTCTCCGCGGTCATCACCAACCTGGCCGACGAGCTCACCCTCGTGGACCGCATGCGCGACTCCATCACCGGTGAGCTGAACCGCCGCCAGGAGCTGCTGCGGCAGACGGGCAACTACCAGAACATCACCGACTACGAGAAGGCCCGCGCGGCCGGCGCCCCGCTGGACCCGCTGCCCTCGCTCGTCCTGATCATCGACGAGTTCAGCGAACTCCTCGCCGCCAAGCCCGACTTCATCGAGATGTTCATCCAGATCGGCCGCATCGGCCGTTCGCTGGGTGTGCACATGCTGCTCGCCTCGCAGCGCCTGGAGGAGGGCAAGCTGCGCGGCCTCGACACCTTCCTGTCGTACCGCATCGGCCTCAGGACCTTCTCCGCGGCCGAGTCGCGTACGGCGATCGGGGTGCCCGACGCCTACCACCTGCCGAACGTCCCCGGCGCGGGCATCCTGAAGTACGGCACCGACACGATGGTGCAGTTCAAGGCCGCGTACGTGTCCGGCACCTACCGGCCCAACGGCCCGGTGGCGCAGGGCGGCGGGCGGATCGACCGCTCCCCCGTGCTGTTCACCGCGGCGCCGGTGCCGGTGCGGATCCTCGCCGAGCCGGAGCCGGAGACCCGGGTCAACCAGGTCGACGACGCGCTCGCCGACACCGTCCTCGACGTCATCGTCAGCCGCCTCGACGGACAGGGTCCGCCCGCCCACCAGGTGTGGCTGCCGCCGCTGGACGAGCCGTTCAGCCTCGACCAGGTGCTGCCGGTGCTGGGTGTCAGCCCGGAGCGCGGTCTGCACGCCGAGGGCTACCACGCGCAGGGCAAGCTGATCGTCCCGGTCGGTCTGGTCGACAAGCCGTTCGAGCAGCGCCGTGACGTGATGTACGCGGACCTGTCCGGGTCCGCCGGTCACGCGCTGATCGTGGGTGGTCCGCAGTCCGGCAAGTCGACGCTCGTCCGGACGATGATCACGTCGTTCGCGCTCACCCACACCCCGGCCGAAGTGCAGTTCTACGCGCTCGACTTCGGCGGTGGCGGCATGCTCGCGCTGGAGAACCTGGCCCATGTGGGCGGCGCGGCCTCCCGGTTGGACCAGGAGAAGGTGCGCCGGACGGTCGCGGAGGTGCACGGGATCCTCAACGCCCGTGAGGAGTTCTTCCGTTCCAAGAGCATCGACTCCATGAACACCTTCCGCACCCGCCGGGCCCAGGGGCACTACCCCGACCAGCAGTGGGGCGACGTCTTCCTGGTCATCGACGGCTGGGGGACGTTCAAGAACGACTACGAGATGCTCGACCCGGTCATCGCGGACATCGCCCAGCGCGGTCTCGGCTTCGGTATCCACCTGGTCATCACCGCGACCCGCTACACCGAGATGCGGCCGGCGCTGCGCGACCAGATCCTCAGCCGGCTCGAACTGCGCCTCGGTGACGCGATGGAGTCGGAGTTCGACCGCAAGCGGGCCGAGAACGTGCCGATGGGCAAGCCCGGTCGCGGTCTGTCCCCGGAGAAGCTGGACTACCTCGCCGCGACGCCCCGGATCGACGGGTCGACGGCGGTGGAGGACCTCGCCGACGGCATGGCCAACCTCGTCCAGAGCGTCAACAACGCCTGGCAGGGCCCGGCGGCGCCCAAGGTGCGGATGCTCCCGACCATGCTGCACGCCTCCGAGCTGCCCGGCGGCGGCGACTTCGGCAGCCGCGGCATCGCGGTCGGCGTCGACGAGCTCACCCTGTCCCCGGTCTTCGTGGACTTCGAGACCGACCCGCTGTTCGTCATCTACGGCGAGAGCGAGTCCGGCAAGTCCTCGCTGCTGCGGTTCATCGCCAAGCAGGTCGCGGAGCGGTACCCGGCCAACAAGGCGCTGTTCGTGGTCTCGGACTTCCGGCGCGCGCTGCTCGGCCAGGTGCCCGAGAGCCACATGTACAAGTACTGCGCCTCGGGTCCGCAGCTCCAGGAGGTCATGGAGTCGCTGGCCGGTTCGATGAGCCGCCGTATGCCGGGTCCTGACGTGACGCCGGACCAGCTGCGCAACCGGTCCTGGTACAACGAGCCGGACGCGTTCATCTTCATCGACGACTACGACCTGGTCGCGACGTCGATGGGCAACCCGATGTCGGTGCTCCTGGAGTACCTGCCGTTCGCGCGTGACCTCGGTCTGCGCATCATCCTGGCCCGCACCACCTCGGGTGCCTCCCGCTCGTCCTTCGAGCCGGTGCTCACCCGGATCAAGGAGCTGGGCGCGCAGGGCATCGTGCTGTCCGGCGATCCGTCGGAGGGGCCGGTGTTCAACAACATCAAGGCGACGCCGCAGCCGCAGGGCCGCGGGCAGTTCATCTCGCGCCGGGCCAGCGGGCAGCTGGTCCAGACGGGTTACCTGCCGGAGAGCTGAGCCGGGTACGACGGAGGGGGCGGACCGGGTTTCCGGTCCGCCCCCTCCGTACGAGGTGGGTCAAAGAGGTCGGTCGAGCAACTTCCGCAGCGGCGGGGAGAGTTCTCGTACGACGGCGCCGGCGGCCTGTGCCGCGGTCAGCTCGCCGAGATACTGGCGGGCCTGCCCCGACAGCAGCCGCTGCCGCTTGCCGAGGCGATGGCCCGCCACCCACGTCCAGACGCCGAGGACAGGCAGCAGGGCCGCCGCGAAGGCCACCGGGATGTCCTTGACCACGGCGTACCCGACCCCGACCGCACCGGCGACGACGAGGATCCAGCCCGCCTCGTCGTGCCAGCCGCCCCGGTCGGCGATCCGCTCGTACTCCTCGACCTCCGGGGGCTTCGGCGGCAGCGGTACGGCGCTCCTGGCGTCCTGCGAGGGGCCCGCGGAGAGCGCGGTGTACGACGGCAGGGGCGCCGCCTGGAGTTCGCCGCCGCCCTTGCCGGTCAGCCAGGCGGGGACGAAGCTCACGGGGGCGCCGTACGCCAGCGCCGCCGCGAGGACGTACCGGTACCCCTCCAGGAAGGGGTGGTGGAGCTTGCGTCGGCCCACGAGGTTCACGCGGACGAATCCGGCGACCGCGAGGGCCAGCACCGCGGCGGGCGGCACCACGGCGACGCCGAGGTTCTCCGGCCTGCGGTACAGGACCCACACCAGCCAGCTGAGTCCGACGGTGGCCGCCAGAGAGGCGGCCCAGACCAGCGGGCCGAGCCCGGTCCGCCGTACGGACTCCTCGTGCTCGGCCAGCTGGCGCCGTACGGCGGAGTCGTCGAAGTAGTCGTAGCCGTACGTCCGGCCGAACTCCCGTACGGCGTCGGCGAGCCGGGGCTGTGCGGACAGCGCGGCCGCGCCCACCGGCAGGAGGTCAGGGGTGTCAGTGTCCATGATGGGGCCGCCTCCTCGGGTCGGCCGCCGCTAGCCGAAGACGGAGTCGCCGGGGCCGCGGACGATTCGGGTGCAGGGGGCGACGACCTCGACGACGAGACGGCGTCGGCCCTCGATCAGCGTGACGGTGATCCGGTGGCCCGAACCGCCGTCCGCGGCCAGGGAGGCACTGCGGCCGGGGACGCCCGCGAGCTTGATCCAGCCCTGGGCCTGGAACGCCTCGTCGAGGCGTCCGACGGCGGCGGCCAGCGGGGGCTCGTCCACGTCGTCGATCTGCCACTGGTGACGGGCCGTGCATACCGAGGTCAGCCCCCGGGACCAGCAGTCCGCGCAGGCGACGGCGGAGACCGCGTTGCCCTCGTCCATCCGTCCGCGCACGCCCAGGGCGTCGAGGATCCGGCTGGAGTGGGCGTACAGCTCCTGGACGACGGCAGGGTCGGGCGTGACGTCCGGGACGGGCTGGGCCTGGGAGAGCGCGGCGGCCATCTCGGCCTCCTCCTCCGTGGCCCAGTCCAGCGTCCTGAGGATCGTCGCGAAGAGCTCCGAGTAGAGGTCCCAGTCCTGCATGCTGGGCGTGGAGAGCTCGAAGACCAGCAGGTCGGCGTCGTTGGGCAGCGGTATGTAGACCTGGATCTGACCGCGCGGCACCTCCAGGGGCTCCCCGGTGGGGGACGCCTCGGCGGTGAGCGTGAAGGGCGCGTCGCCGATCCGGACGACGGCCTGGGAGTCGCCCCGGCCACAGGGCAGGGTGCTGATCCGGACCTCGTCGTCGGGATAGGCCCGCTGGAGGGCCGAGAGCGCCTCCGTGAGGACGTCGGCGGCCGTGATGCCCTGGAGCGGGGTGCGGTAGACGGCGACGGTCGCGGTGCTGGCGCGGCCGTCCACGTCCAGGTTGCAGAAGCCCGCGTACACGGCGCCCGCGTTGCGCAGGTCGTCGATGATCGAGGCGTAGGTGACGAACATCCGGAAGCGGTCGTCCTCGGTGCCGCCGGGCAGGACCTGGCGGACCGTCTCGTAGAGCCGCTCGCCGGCCTCCTCGACGTCCTCGGTGTCCACGGGGAGTTCGTGGAAGAACGGCGGCAGGACCCAGCCGACGTGCAGGCCGGGCGTCCTGGTGACCGCGGTGGTGGTCTCGGTCATCGTGCTCAGGCCGCCAGGGTCTGGAGGAACCTGTCACCGGTGGCCGCCGGGTACGGCATCGTCGTGACTGCGGGCTGCGGCATGGGCGTGTTCGGGTTCGCCGGGGTCGGGTGGGTCGAGTACTCCGGCGTGGGCGAGGGTGCGGGTGCGGGCTGGGGCGCCGGTGCGCTGCTGCCGCCCTCGTCACCGCCGGTGATCAGGTGACCGATGCCGAAGCCGGTGGAGAAGCCCTTGACGGCACCGGTGATGAGCGACGGGTCGACGGCCTTGCCGAACTTGCCGAGGCCCCAGTTGATGATCTTCGTGCTCATGGGGTTCTTGATCTGGTTCATCATGACCTTGGCGCCCGAGGCGAGCGCGCCCGCCTCCCGGGCTCCGGTGAACAGCGCCTTCCCGCCGGAGAACAGGGCCTTGCCCGCGCCGCCCACACCGGGGATCACGCCGAGCGCGTCGAGGCCGACCTTCCACATCGGGGCGCCGCCCATCCAGTGGCCCGCCATCGCGGCACCGGCGAAGGCGACCGAGCCCGCGCCCAGGATGGCCGAGGCGACCTGGCCGCCGACCGGGATGACGTTGACCACGATGGCGGCCGCGGCGAGCGCGGCGGAGATGGTGGAGAACAGGTCCGCGTTGTCGATGAGGAAGTTCTTGAAGCCGTCCCAGGCGCCCTTGAGACCGTCCGTGATCTTGTCCCAGATGCTGATGTCCGGCGGCCTGTTGTTCGCGGCCTCGCGAATGGCCTTCTCGGCCTTGGCGGCCTGCTCCTCCCAGTACTTGCGCAGCGCCTCGCCGTTCTCGATGAGCATCTTGAGGTCGGTCGCGGCGTCCTGTGCGGCCCGGGAGGCGGAGTCGGCCTCCTCGGAGAGGGCCTTGGCCTGCTGCTCGGTGAGCTGCTGGAACTGCGCGCCCTCGATCTTGACGTTGACCCGGTCGACGTCGGCGTTCTTCTGGTCGAGCCGCTTGCGGGCCTCGACCGCGCGCTCCTCCAGGTTCTTCGCCTGGCGCTGCATGGTCTCCAGCTCGTCGTGCCAGCCGCGCAGCGCGCGGGAGCAGGCGTTCATCGACTCGTGGCCCTGCTGAAGGTACTTGGGCAGCTCGCCGACCTTCGCCTGGAACTTCTTGGCGGCCTCGCCGTCCCAGATCCCGTCGGTCTTGCCGATGTTGACCAGCATCTCGCGCATCTCGTCGAGCTCGTCGCCGACGGTCTTCACGTCGTACGCGAGCGACTCGATCGTGTGCAGGTCGCCCTTGGCCGGGTTGAACGTCAGTCCTGGCCAGCTGGGATCGTCGAACATTCCCATCGTCTTCTCCCCGTTGTGTGCGTTTGCGAGGTGGTGTGCGTCTGCGAGTCGCCGGAGCCCCGATGGCCGGAACTACGCCTGGCTGAAGCCCTTCTGAAGGTCGCGGTCCGTCGACTCGTACGACTCAAGCGTCTTCTGGAGGCCCTCGTGCAGCTGCTTCGCGCCGTCGGCGATGCGCTTGATGCCGTCGCCCCAGTCGTCCTGGAAGTCGTCACAGGCGTTGTCGAGGCCGTCGGTGCCCAGACCCTTGGGTCCCACCTTGTTGAGCCGCTCCTGAGCGCCCCGCATGCGGTCGCCCACCTGGTCCAGCCTGTTGATCAGTGTCTTCATGCGATCGGTGTCGATCTGGAAGTCCGCCATCCCCGTGCCTCCCCGTACCGTGATCGGATGACCGGCGGTCAGACTATAGGAGCGGCAACTTCCGGCCTACAGGGCGATGTTCGCTGTCGCCAATTCGTGGCAGGGACGCGACGTGGCTGGTCACGCCCGGTCCCACACATGCAGGACGGCCTGCGCGTACGCCAGGCGGGGATCCGGTCCGGTCGTGGAGAAACGGTAGACACGGCCCGTCTGGTACTCGATGGCGGCGTCCGACCCACCGTCCGCGCGCCACCGCGTCCACGTCGGGGGCTCCAGCTCCCAGGCGGCCTCCTTCTTCGCCTCGCCCTTCTCGCCGAGCAGCAGCCAGATCGCGCCCTGCGCGGCCATGACCGCCCAGCACAGGAAGTACAGCGGGGAGATCAGGACCATCACCGCCCATGCCTTACGGGTGCCCACCTCGCCGTCCAGCGGCCGGCCGCCCTGAGCGGACCGCACGCTCCAGCGCACCCGACGGGGCCAGGGCAGGAAGCGGCCGCCGCGCCGGGTGATCCGGCCGACCGGGACGCCGTCGGCGCCGTACACCTCGTAGACGCCGTCACCCACGGGCCGTACCGAGCACAGCGGTTCACCGGCCGCGCCGCCGACGGTGAACGGCGGGCGAGCCTGACGGCCGCCCTTGGGGGCGTCCTGCGGCACGTGGACGTACGCGAGCGGGTGGCCCTTCGTCGCCTCGTCCGCCGAGAGAAGGGTGACCGTCGGCTCGCCGGGCCCGACCTTGTCGTACCGCCGCAGGCGCTTGTGGTGGGAGACCTCGACGGCGGTCCTCGCGACGGGGGGCTGCGGCTGGTGCTGCTGTTGATACTGGTGTTGATAATGCGGCTGGTATTGCGGCTGGT
This sequence comes from Streptomyces sp. NPDC047072, assembly GCF_040643855.1. Classification (NCBI taxonomy): domain Bacteria; kingdom Bacillati; phylum Actinomycetota; class Actinomycetes; order Kitasatosporales; family Streptomycetaceae; genus Streptomyces; species Streptomyces sp. NPDC047072. The sequence goes on from NZ_JBEYVC010000082.1 coordinate 13,281, forward strand.
ATTGCGGCTGTCCCGGTGCCTGGCCCTGCGGGGCCCCATCCTGGCTGCTGTGGTTCATGGCCGCCCAACTGTCGATGCCGATGCCGATGACGATGACGATCGACAGACTCTCAAAGGTGGGTCGGGTGTGTCGCGGGGCGGGTGGGGGTGGACGGGCCGGCGCCGCGACGTCCACAGAACATTCACGCGACAGGGCCACCCGGAGAGGGCCGTCCCGAGGGGCCCACAACATCTCCACCAGGCCTTTTCGCGACGTCCGCGGTGTCCGGTGATCCGTGTCGGCGGGCGGCCGGCGTGCTTGTAGGGTGTCATGTGCATAACGGGGAGGCTGGGGCATGAGCGGTGGGTCACCGCTCGTGCGGACACGCTGAAGTTGATCGTCTGAGCGAAACGCTCCATTTCACTGCCGGCTTGGCGGCCATGGGCTCCCCTGTGCCCGCGCGGACACGTCCTCGTCCCGCGCGCCATCGATGTTCAGGGGGAGTGGGAGTCCATGTCGTATCCTCCGCCGCCCGGAGGGCCGGGCGGCGCGTATCCGCAAGGACAGCAGGGGCAGTACCCGCAAGGGGCGTATCCGCAAACGCCGTATCCACAGGCGCCGTATCCGTCGCAGACGCAGGGCGTGCCGGGACAGTACGGCTATCCGCCCGCCCAGGGCTGGCCCGCGCCCCCGACGTACCCGCAGCCTCCCGGCGGAGGCGGTGGCGGTGGCGGCCAGGGCAAGGGCGGGCTGAAGAAGGCCGTCATCGGCGTGGTCGTCCTCGCCGTGCTGGCCGTGCTCGGCGTCGGCGGGCTCGCCGCGTACCGGGCGCTCGGCGGCGGCGACCTGCCCACCGCGTCCGACGGCTCCCAGGGCGAACAGCTGCTCGGCTCGAAGGACATCGAGGCGCTGCTGGACGGCCGTACGGAGGCGTTGCGCGGCGGTGACGAGGACGCGTACCTCGCCCCCTTCACCGGAAAGGCGAAGGAGACCCAGAAGAACCTCTACGAGAACCTGCGGAAGATCCCGTTCGCGCAGGCCGAGTACGCGGTCCTCAAGACCAGCGGCACCAGCACCGACGAGTACGGCGACGGCGCGACCATCGCCCTCGACGTGGCGTTCGTGCACAAGATCCAGGACGTGGACGTCCGCCCGGTCTCCGAGTGGTACCGCTGGATCATCAAGCGGGAGTCGAAGGACGCCGAGCCGCGGATCACCAGGGTCGGCCCGTCCCCCGGCGCCTACGGCTCCAAGGGGTACGTCTTCTATCCGGCGCCGTGGGACCTCTACGAGGACATGCACGTCGTCAAGAAGGACCACACGCTCACCATCTCGGACAAGAAGTACGCGGCCGACACGGACCGCTTCGCGCCGTACATCGAGAAGGCGGCGAAGGACGACATCGAGATGTGGAAGGCGAACGGTCCCGAGGGCACCGAGACGCCGACCGGGTTCGTGGCGGTCCTGGAGCGGGACCGCGCGACCTACTCCTCTCTCTACGGCTCGGAGTCCGCGGAGTGGGAGGCCGGCCAGAGCGTGCCGATGCCTACCTTCAACGCCGGGTTCGCCGGGACGGAGAAGGACCTGGAGTACGGCGGTGCGCGGATCAAGATGGACATGACCGGGAGCCGGTTCACCAACGAGACGTACTGGCCCCAGCTCGTCCAGGAGATCTCGCACCACGAGTTCGCGCACGCCATCGTCCAGCCGCTGGAGGCGTCCGCGGGCGGGTTCGCCGAGGAGTCGCGGACGCGGTGGTGGGTCGTGGAGGGCTTCGCCGACTACGTCGCCTTCCGCTTCGACAGCGAGCTCGGGGCGTGGAACGTCAAGAACGACGTCACCGGCAAGGAGTTCAGCGGCACGCTGCCCGCGGATCCGGGGGTCGGCGACGAGGTCTCGACCAACTACTCGGTCAGCTATCTGGCGATCCGCTTCATCGCCGAGAAGAACGGCGAGGCCGCGGCTCTCCGCTTCGTCACCGACCACTACCGCCATCCCGACCGCCTCGACGCCCAGTTGCGCACGGCCACGGGGATGGGGGAGAGCGAGTTCCAGGCGGCCTGGGCGAGTTACGTGAGGAGCAACAGCTGATGACGACGGGAGACGGGATGCAGGGGGGTGGCGGACCCCAGGGCGGTGCCGGCGCGTATGGCGGTGGCGGCGCGTGGGGGAGCGGCTCGGGGCAGGGGGGTGGCGGGGCGCCGGGGGACGGCAGGGCGCCGGGGAACGGCGGTGTGCTGGGGAGCGGCGGTGTGTCGGGGAACGGGGTGCCGGAGAACGGGGTGCCGGGGCAGCAGCCTCCGGTTGGGTCGCCGCCGGTTCCGGGGCAGGCGCCTTCGGCCGGGCCGCCGTCGGTGCAGGGGCCGTCGCAACAACCCCTCGTCGGGTCGCCGCCGGTTCAAGGGCAGCCGTTGCAGCCCCCGTTGGGTCCACCGCCGGTCCCGGGGCCACCCCAACAGCCCCCGGTCGGGTCCGCGTCGGCGTACGGGCAGTCGCAGCCGTCCTCGCCCGTGCCCGGGTACGGGTATCCGCCGCCGGGGGCACCCGCGCCCGCGCCGGGCTACGGCTACCCGCAGCCGCCGGCTCCCCCGCAGGGACCCGCGCCGCAGCAGCACGGCTACGGATACGGCGGCGCCCCTCAGCCGACCCCGCCGGGAGGGCTGGGCGGACCGGGCGGACCGGGAGGGCCCCAGCCGGTCGGCGTGCCACCACAGAACCCGCCCGGCCCGCCACCCCACACCCCCACGCCGTACGGCACACCGCAGGGGTACGGGTTCCCGCAGCAGGCCCCGCCGCAAGGCGCCCCGCAGCAGTCGTACGGCATCCCGCAGCACCCCCAGCCCTACGGTCACGCCGGTCATGTCGGTCCCGTCGGCCCGATCGGCGCGCCCCCGCCGGGCGGCGCGCGCAAGAAGCCGGTCGGGATGGTCATCCTGCTCGTGATGGCCGTACTCGTGCTGAGCGGGGCCGGATTCGGAGCCTGGTACCTGCTCGTCGGCTCGGCGAGCAACAACGTGCTGTGGAGCGTCGCCGCCCCCAAGCGGGACGGAGACGCCAACGACGCGATCCTGGGCGCGAAGACGCGCGGCACCTGGTTCACCGACAAGGCCGTGGTCCAGACCCTGACCGACGGCGTGAAGGCGTACGACCTCGCCGGCGGCAAGCAGTTGTGGGCCACCGCGCTGCCCGGCGACAGCAGCGAGGCGTGCGTCGCGCCGGAGAACTCCTCCGGGAACGTCGGGATCGTCGCGTACGGCGAGGGGAAGGCGTGCGACCACCTCGTGGCGTACGACCTGGACACCGGCGAGGAACTCTGGAACAAGGACCTGAAGCCAGGTGACTCCACGTCCAAGGAGGACGTGTCGGTCGCGCGGGCCGGCGACGTCGTGGTCGTCAGCGCCGGCAAGGTGACGCTGGCGCTGAAGGCGGCCGACGGCTCCACGGCCTGGAACCCGGGCCGCTTCGCGACGGAGGACTGCGGCACCGGCCGGTTCACCGGCGGCAAGGCGCTGATCCGGGTCCGCGGCTGCCAGGTCAACGACTTCGACGACCCCGACTGGGGCCAGAACTGGGACGAGGTCTCCCTGATCGACCCGGCCACCGGGGAACCGCGCTGGACGTACCACCACAAGGTCCCCGAGGACAGCTTCGGCGAGATCGACGGCGGCGACGTCATCTCGACCTCCCCGATCGTCCTGATCCGGCACGGCGACGACGGGGACGCCCTCTTCTCCCTCGACGACGAGACGGGGAAGGTGCGCAGCCAGTTCTCCCCCGCCAAGCCGGCGGAGTACGTCACGACCGGCGACTCCGAGGGCGGCCCCTGGTCGGAGGCCGGCGTCTTCGGCGACACGTTCGTCATCGGGGTGTCCGAGGCGAAGGAGAAAGGGCTGCTGGTCGCCTACGACCTCGACAGCGGCAAGCAGCTCTGGAAGACCGAGCCGGTCGAGTGGCGGCACTTCTACCCGCTGCCCGCCGCGGGCGGCGACCGGATCCTCGCCTACATGACGAACAACGACAACGACAAGGGACCCGAGCTGGTCGAACTCGGCGCGAAGGACGGTGCGTTGAAGACGCTCGTCGAGTACCCGTCGGACGTCGACAAGGGGATGTCCGTGTTCGCCAGGCCCTACTGGAACGACGACCGGCTCTACGTCTCCGAGCCCAACCCGTACGTCTCCTACGGCGAGAAGGCGTACTCGCTGGCGGCGCTCCCGACGAGCGACTAGCGACGATTGGCGACTAGCGACGCGACGGTGCCCGACTCTCAAGTGAGGGTCGGGCACGGTCCGTTCGGGCGGGCACCCGGTGATTCAGACCAGGCGCAGGACAACGACCGCGACGGCACTGCCCAACGCGCACGCGAGCGCAAGGGAGTTGAGCCTGCCGCCGGGGTGGTTACGGGCGCGCAGGGCGGCCCGGACTCCGGCGGCGGCGACCACGGCCAGCGCGCCGTTCACCGCGACCATGGTGGAACTCTGACCCGGCATGGTCGCCACAGCGAGGGCGGCCAGGACGACGAGTGCGGAGAGGACGGCGAGAAGGGTCGCCGGGGTCCGGGAAGGGGCAGGTGAGGGGGTACTCGTGGCCAGGTTCTCCTGGCTGCTGTCCCCCGTGTCGTTCATCAGCATGCGCGCCAGGCTACAAGATCATCGCGATGGCGCCTCTCGACGCGAAACGCCCCCATCGCCTCCCCCTCAACTCCCTTCACAGAGCCCTCTCGTGCTCCCACGCCCCCCTCCCGATCCCACTGGTACCTTGCCTTTCCTGCGCCTTTCAGCCATCGGGGGATCCAGTGAGCCAACCGCCGTACCAGCCACCGCCACAGCCGGGTCAACCGCCGTGGCCAGGCCAGCCTGCACAGAACCCGTACAACCCGTACGCGCAACCTGTCCCTCCACAGCCGCAGCAACAGCCGTACCAGCCACCGCCGTTCCAGGCGCAGCCTCTCGGTCAACTGGCGAACGCCGGTGAGGGCGGCGGCGGAAACCCAGTCGGCGCGCTCTTCCTAGGACTCTTCGCATCAGTCCTCGTGTCGCTGCTCTACAGCGGTCTCATCGTGGCCACGTACAAGGACCAGTCCGTCACCACGGCCAACGTCCTCTACCTGGCCCACGCGCTGCTCAATGGCGCGGTCGTCGGCCTCCTCGTCGGCTCGGTGGCCCGTCGTAACGCCGGCGCGAGGATCGGCGGATCGATCATCGCGGCGCTGGGCGCGCTCTTCGGCTACACCAACGCCCTCCCACTGATCTTCGCGTGGGAACAAACCCCCAAGGCCGCCATCGACCTGTTCACCGCCGAGCCCCTCCTCCCCCTCAAGACCTGGTGGAACGACGAATCATCCGGCGGCATCGACTGGTTCTCCCCCCTGGGCCTACTGCTCGCGGCGGCCACGGCATGGGGATTGGCGTACGCGACGGGTAACAGGCACCGCCACCCCTGACGTTCGCTGTCCAAGGACGACCGGCGGCGCGCTCCGGCTGTGGGGGCGCGCCGCCGGTCGGGCGTGGGGGGCGCTCACCTGCTCGACGGTACGACTACCTCGCCGCCATGACTCTGACTGTCGCCGTCGCTCTCACCAAGGCGAGCCATCGCCTGCACGGTGAACCCGACTCCGGGGGCCAGCACACCCGCCGCCGCGACCCACCACCGCCAAGCACCACCGTCCGGGACGAGCAGCAGAGCGGCAAGACAGCCGAACGCGGCCGCGAACCCCAGGACCCCCGGCAGGGACGCGGTGACAAGCCACCCCGCCCCGAGGTCCAGCGTCCGGACCCGCCGTTCGGGGTCCGGGTCCGCGGGCTCGGCGATCCCGTCCGCTACGACCTCCTCGGCAACCCGAACCGGCACCGCCCCCGGCAACTGCCAGCCGTCGTCACTCACCAACTCGGCGAGGACGTCCCGGCCTCGACGCCGGCCAGGATCCCAGAGCAACAACCCCTGCGCACCGGCCAGCACCTCTCCGGCCACGTCAACGCCCATCTGCGAGTGAAAGGGAATCACCCGCCCACCCCCCTCCAGCACAAGTCCCCGCACCCGCCGGGTGTTCTCCCGCCGCTTCTCTTCATCAGCCGCCTCAGGACTACCGGGCGGGGGCACTTCGGTGTGCTGTCCAATACCAGTGACGGCGACTCGTAGGGTGCGCCAGGCGGGGGTGACGGTGCGGGCGGGGCGACGGATGCTCTCGGTCCGCCATGCGCCGATGAGCAGAGCGAGGGTGATCAGCGCCCAGAAGCCACCGATCACCCAGCCGTTCCCGAACTGCACTGCACGACCCGCGAGTTGACGCTCCACGTCCTCACGCTGATCGTCACCGATGGCCCCTAGCTCCGGGCGCTCCGGTACGTACGCCACGTACAGTTCGCTGCCGATCGACTTCCGCCGGTTGGTGGCCGCCTCGAATGTCGCGGGCACCGTGTCTCGTACCTTCCCCGAAGGGAGCAGGACGGTGTAGTCAGCCGTAGCGGAGGAACGAGGGCTCCAGCCCGCGTCCTCGTTCTCGATCCTCACGATGGGGCGCTTCTCGATCACTGCGCCCGCTTCGGCCAGAACGGCGCTCGTTCCGGTGCCCCGCGCGTCTGCGGCGGCAAGCGCCACCCACAGAGCCGCCAATGTGGGCACCGTGACCAACAAGCTGCTCAGTCGGCCCCAGGGCCAGCGTGCTCCGCCCAATCGCGACGGCACGGCGCCCTCGCTGTGTCCCGGAGTCGCCGAGGCGGCCTGAACAGCCCATCGATAGGTCTCGCGACGGGATCGGCCTCCCCCGAGAACCACCGCCACGCCCCACACCACGACGCATACGGCCAGCGTCGTCAGCGAACACCCCAGGACGACTGCGTGCACTGGGGTGGCTCCCAGGAACAGCGAGGCCACGATCAGCACGACAAGAGCCACCGGAGCGGCCACGGCGACGAACCTGCCGCACCGCGGAAAGTGACGGTCGCCGGTCCCTGGTTCGGCCTCGTTCCACTTACTTCTCATCCGAACGCCCCGTACTTCTGTGGATCCGGCCGCTCCCGCAGGGATCTGGCATCCTCACCCGCACTCTTCCTTGCTCCAGCGGCCGCCCCGGGCTTGTCCTTGTCCGCGTCCGCGTTGGGATTGCCGTTGACCGTGGCATCGCTGGACTTGGCAAGGTTGCCGACGGCTCCCAGACCGAAGCCGATGGGGGCATTGGTGGCCAGGTCCCCCGTGAGACTGTGGGCCCGAGACAGTGACCGGCCGTCTGTGGCCCGGTGAACTGCCGTGCTTCCCGCTCCGCCGCTGAGGCCTCCCGTCATGGCTCCGAGTGCCATCTGTGAAGCGTCGAACTGCTGCCTGTTGTGGAGGTTGTTGAGGGTATCCCCGGTCGCAGAGGAAAGGCCGCCCACCACCGTGCCGTCCACGGCCGTCGCGATCAGACCCCCGCCGAGCCGCGAAGCCAGGTGACCTGACAGGAACTGCCCGCCGAGGGCGCCGACCGCGCCGTTGACGGCGTTGTTCGCGAATTCGGGATCCTCCCCGGTAGCGAGGTTCGTGACGACTCCGGACCCCGTTCCGGCAGCCCACTGCGCTCCCAACTCGACGACCAGGCCCACCGCCTTCTTGTCTCTCACAAAGGTGCGGAGGCCCCGGAAAATACGAGCCGCGGCAGCCAACAGCCGCCCCAACTTCGTCGCCGCTTCGGCGGCTTCCGCCGCCAACCGCAGAGCGTTCGCCACCCCAGCCGCCGCCGAGAACCCGACCGTGACGAAGGACAAGAGCACGGACGCCCCGATCGAGACCCCGATCTCGAGGTAGATCTGGTGGATCTCCTCGTTGATCTCCTCGATGTTGTCGGCGGCCTCCTCCAGCCCCTTCGCCGCCCGCTCGAACAACGGCAGCGTCTCCTCGACCGCCGCCCCGATCTTCTCCCAGTGCTCACGGAACGCGTCGGCGGACTCCCCCCTCCACTCCTCCCCCAGCACCACCCGCACCTGCCGGTCGAGCGCGCCGTACGCCTCCTCCAGTTCCTCCCCGACGACCCGCCAGCCCTTGGCCGCCGCACGCAGCACGTCCGGCCGCCCGCCCGGGTTCACGACCTCGATCCCGGCCTCGTAGAGCTTCTCGGCAGCCCCCTCCCCACTCACCGCGCCCCACCACGGAACAGCTCGGCGAGCGCGTCGTCGGACGCCTCGGAGTTCCGCGCGTTGGTCTTGAGCGCCTGGCCGATCTCGTCGAAGTGACGCGCCAGGTTCCCCAACGTCGAGGCCATCTCCGCGGCCAACTCGACGTACGCGGACGTCACTTCCTCGGACTCCGTCAGAAACCCGAAGCCGTCATGGATCTGCTCGGCCCCCGTCCTCCCCTCAAAACTCCGAACCGCTCCGGCCAGGTCGTACGCCCTCGACCCGAACGCGTTCCCCAACCGGCCCAACGCCTGCGCATGTAAGAAGAAGTCACGAGACACGCGACCCTCAACCGCCCACCGCCCGAAGAGTCACGGAGCGGCACACGATGGAGGGACACGAGCCGAACCCGCCGGTGGTCACAGCCACGCATGCGGCCGCTGCGGTCTACGGAAGCGCGGCCGGTTTCCGGCATCCGTGGCGGGAAGCCGACTCCGCGGCGAAGTGCTGGAGATCGGCCCGTTCGCTCGGGGTGAGGGGCTTCGAGGTGAACCGGCGGTCGCTCTCCTCGACCGGGGTGGCGTGGTAGTACCCGATCCCCAGGGCGCCCTTGCACGTTGCCGACGCCCACGCCGTGTCGCTGTCGATCCCGGAAGGGGTGTCGTGACCCCCGTACTCGCCATCGACGACCGCGTCGGACACATCGCTGAAGGGGCCGTACGCGGCGGTGAGTTGAAGACCACCGACGAGGAGGCACTCTTCGACCGGTGACTTTCCTACGTCGGTCTCGCGCACCGTCCGCGCGGAGGTCATCCCCTCACAGGTCCCCGTGGCCTCACCTGCCGGCACGGTCCTGGCGGCGGCAGAAGGCGCGGTGAGACCGTCCGCGTCTCCCGGCTCCGACACGCACCCGGTCTTCTCCGCCGCACGCTGCGCCGTTCCGGTGACCACGCGGGCGAGCTTGAGGCGTACGGCTTCAGTGACTTCGGTGTCGTAGGGCGACCCGGCTTCGACCAGTATTCCGGTGCCCTCCTCCGGCCCCCAGTTCTTGCAGTTGAGCAGCACTGATGCGGTGGCTTCCTCGTCGTCAGTGACCATCAGGCCCTGCCAACCCGCGTTCAGTGGTGCGGGAAAGCTCTTCTGATCTCTCTGGAACGTATAGGCGCCATAGGCGCTGAGGGCGCCTGCCGAAGTCTCGACAGCGATCTCGGCGCCGCCGACTTTGCACCGCGTGGCCAGACCGGGAGGCTCCGCCACGTCGTCCGAAACGTCGAACTTCCAACTGGCCGTGTGGAATCCGAGGCCCGACAGAGTGAGCCTCGACTTCCCCACGAGATCCAGTACCGGGTCGACGGGGAGCATGCCGCTGCACACCCGGCCGACCCGGGTGGCCGGATACTGGAGCTGGAATCCGTAGAAACCGGCGCCCAGCACCGCAAGCGTCACCGCGGACCCGATCAGCCGACGCCCGCCTCTTCCCCGTAGGAAAGTCCTGTGGTTCAGACGCATGCCGTTCGTCAGCCACCCGTCCCGCTCGGGGAGGCCGAGCCGGACGGCGCCGCGGAGGGGGACGCCGAGCACTTGAACACGTCGTCATCGAGGTAGTCCGTGGCGATGGTCAGCGCGGAGACGAACGCCTTGGTCAGCGAGTCGTCGAGGTCCCGCGCCGGGGGCGGCTCCTTCACCTCGATCTCCAGCACGGCGTGCTCCTTCGTCTTCTCGCCCGGAATGGCGCAGGGCAGCGCCAGCCACGCCCGGTTCTGGTGCACATATCCCGCGGCCACCCTGACCTTGGTCCGCTCCAGGTATCCGGTCGTCGAACCGACCTTGAAGGTCTTGACGGTGGAGGGGCCCGGAGACCTGTACCTGTCGAGGTTGTCAATGGTGTCCGAGTGGAAGAGGTAGTCGATCTCCGCGGCGTGCTTCTTGCCGTAGAGGTAGCAGCTGCCGACCGCGGTCCACTTGGTGGGAGAGAACTTGTCGACGTCCTCATCGACGACACCGCTGTCGCCGGCGAGCGTCTGGAAGGCTTCTCCTTCGAGCTTGCCACCACACACCGGCTTGCTCTCGTCGCTGGTCTTCTCGTCTGAGCTGCTGCAACCTGCGGCAGCCACCACGGTGACTGCGAGCGCGATCAGGTAGCGAGTTCTCCGAGGAGCGCGGGACAACACGGCGATCACCGTCCGTTCACTGAGGAGTTCCAGGTGGCCCCCGCTGTATGCCCCGACTTCGCGGCCTGTTCCACGGAGCCGGCCAGCTGGTTGAGATCGTCCTTCGACATATGCCGCCCCGAGTTCTCGATGGCTTCCCGCACCGAGGCGGCGCTCGATTTCCCTACGGCGTTCCAGCCTTCGGCGTACTTGGTGGCCGCTTCCCCCTTGGCTTCGTCCGTGGTGTCTTTCTGAACCTGTTCCACCACCATCGCCTGGATATCCTCGACGGCCCAGCCGGCGATCGTTCCCACAATCGGTGCAGCCGTTCCCGTCGCAGCGCCCACCGCCATGCCAAGGCCACGTCCGACCCATTTGTCACCGGTAGCCACGGCGTCGTTGAAGTCCTTGTCGGAGGCGGAATGTTCTTCGAAAATGGCCTGGTTACGGGAGTCGCTGAGAAATCCCGCCACGACGCCGCCGGGATAGGTGACATTCTCCATCGCGGCAGTCAGGTTCGACGGATCGCCCTTGGCCACCTCCTGCATCCAGATGGCTGTGTTGGCCTTCGACGCCTCGGTGATCGCGACATAGGCGTCAGGGTCCCGTCCGACCGTCGAGATGAACGGCTCCAGCGTGCCCATGTCGAGGTGCGCGTCCGCCCCGAAGGGTTTGATCGTGCCCTGTTCGTTGGCGATGGCGCCCTGCACATCCGCCATGTACTCCGCCGTCATGTTCCCCAGGCTGTCGCGCATTGCGTCCCGGGGTGAGTCGCTGGCCAGGCTCGGGTCGCCGCCGATGGTGTCCACGACCTCCTTCATCAGGGCCGCGCGCTCGGGCGTGTGCTTCACCGGTGCGGCGCCCTCGTCGTCGTACGAGCGGCCGCTGGTGGCGGATTCCAGCGCGTGGCCGAGGTTGTTGTAGCCGCTGGGGTTCCCGGAGTCACCCGTGTAGCCCGGGCCCTCGGGCCAGTGCCGGTCCTTCAGCAAGTAGTCGAGGTGGTCGACCTTCTCGCCGTTGATCGTGGCGTCGGAGGTGAGGAACTCCGTGGAGGCGTCCGGGTTGTGGCCCAGGGCGTCCATGTAGCCGGCCATCGGGTCGAGCGCGCCGATGTTCGTGGAACCCAGTGAGCGTGGGTAACCCCAGTACGCGTCCGGGTTCTGGCCCGCGTTGGCGCCGTTCTTCTCCGCGGTGATCAGGGCGTCGCCGTAGTCCTGGAGGAACTCCTTGTCCCACTTGCCCTCGCTCATCAGGCTGCTGGTGAGCTGGTAGCCGCTGAGGCCGTACGGGGACTCGGACGGGTTGGCGTTGAAGTCGCGCTGGCCTGCCTTGAGGAGGTCGTTCTGGAACCTGGTGATGTCCTTGTCCGGCGCGCCCTTGTCGTCCGACGTGGTCGCCGTGCCGATCGTGGTGCCCAAGTTCGCCTTGAGCTCCTTGAGTTGGGCGAGCTGCGCCTTGGAGAGCGTGGTCCCGGCCGGCGGGCTCATGAGCTCGTTGTACTTGTTCAGGACGGTGTCCGCGCTGGTCTTCTTCACGAAGTCGCGGGAGAACTCCGGGTCGTCCTTGTTCGCGGCCAGCAGCAGGTTGAGCTTGGTGATCTCGGCCTCGCTGAGCCGGTCCTTCTTGTTCATGAGGGCGGCGGCCTGATCGGCCTCGACGGCGTCGAGAGTGGTGTAGACGCTGGTGTTGAAGCCCTGGCTGTCTCCGTTGCCATCGCGCTCCAGGGCCGCGCTGGCCGCCTCGTCGGCGGCGGTGGCCGCTGCCAGGACGTTGGTCAGCCGGGAGACGAGCGAGTCCAGCTTCTTCTTGCGCTCCTCGGCAAGTCCCGGCGTACCGGAGGCTGTTGGGCTGTCCTGGCGCGGGTCGACGTCCTCGACGCGGCCGTCGTCGTACACCTTGTAGTGGTCGCTGCGGGCTTCGTCGAGCAGGGCGTGCAACTGCTTCTGGGAGGCGGCGAATTCACCGTGCGCGTCCAGCAGCAGCTTGCCGATGCGGTCGGCCTCGGTGGCGGCGTTCTCGTACTCCGTGCGGGCCTTGCCCATGGTGACGAAGGCGGCGTCGGCGGCCTCGCCCTCCCAGTGGCCCTTGAGGTGGTTGATGACGCGCTGCTCGAACTCGCGTTGCAGCGCCTCGTACTTGGCCGGCAGTGCCTTCCAGGACGCGGCGGCGTCGGCCAGCGGGCCGAGGTCGGCCTTGTCGAGGTAGGGGATGGACACCATGTGCGACTGCTCCTAGTGACGGGGTTCGACTCGATGGGCGGCCCGGGCGGCGCGGGTGGCACGGCGGCCACGGCCCGGGCGGCGGCTCACCCGAAGGGCGTGCTGATCGAGTTCTGCCGGGCCTGCTCCTCCTGCTCGGTGCGGGTGTAGTGCCCGGTGGTGGTGTGGAGCTTGTCGCTGATGTCCTGGAGCATGCGCTTGAGGTTCGCGACCTGGTTGCCCCAACGCAGGTCCATCGTCATCAGGGAGCCGGCCGTGGACCAGGAACCCGCGTCGGGCGGTCCCGGAGCGGTGTGCTTGTTCAGACCCCTGACCGCGCTGAGCGTGTCGTCGTCGGCGGTGTTGTCGACGTTCTCGGTGTCACCGCGCAGTTCGACGAGGGCGTTGGCGGACTCGTCGAGGCGCTGCGTCTCGACGTTGGTGGTTCCGCCACCACCGCCCCCGCCGCCTTCAGCGGGCAGCGAGTTCAAGCGCGTCTGCGTACTTCCGCCGCGCTGCGGCCCATCGAAGGGAGTACTCATCCCTTGTCCCATCCCCGTTGTGAAAAGTGGCGGGCATGTCCGGGGCGCTCACGCACCCTGCGACCTAGGCGAGGACATGCCAATCAACGGGCCGAAGATACCGGATCCTCCTTTGGGTGACCGGCCATTCCGGGCCGCGGAGAACACCACCGCAATGACCACATGATCACCACACGAAGGCCCGGCGCCATCGGGGGACCTGCTCGGCGAACGCGGCCTTCATGTGGTCCACGTCCGGTTCCGCAGGACCGCCTGGGCGTAGGCGACGCGGACGTCGAGCCGCCGGGGATCGAGGTGGTAGACCTGGTTGATCCCCCGGTAGTCCAGGGCGACACCGACTCCGGCTGTACGCCACCGGGTACGTGTCGGGCCGTTCAGACCGAGGTCGCTCGTGTCTCCCTCGAACAGCGAGTACACCAGCATCCAGAGCAGAAGGAGCGACCAGGCCGGGAAGGTCAGGACGTACGCCGCCCAGGAGTACCAGCTCCCCACCCGGCCCGTGAAAGACCGGGGCGCGGGCGTCGGCACACCGTCGGGGCCCGGCGCGTCGGCAAGCCGAACCGTCCACCGGATCCGGCGCGGCCACGGCAGAAACCTGCCCGCACGACGCGTGATCCGGGCCAGGGGCGCGCCGTCGGCCGCGTACACGTCGTACGCGTCCGGCCCGGCGATCTCGACGGAACACATCGGTCCGCCGTCCTGGCCGCCGTAGACCGAGAAGGGAACGGGCGGCGGACCGCTCCCGCGCACCTCCGCCAACGGGACGTCCTCGGGTCGGGCACGCCAGAGCCGTATCGTCGACGTCGCTCTCGCCCCGGGCCGGGCTCCTCCGGGAACCGGAGTGCCCGGCCGCACCACGAAGGCGTACCGGGGATCCGGCGGCTCGATCCGGGCGTACGGCGATGAAGCGGCCCGGTCCCACGGACGCGTGGTCGGATCCGCTCCCGGCCCGGATCCGGCCTCCTCGATCGGGCCGCTCACGGACACCGCAGCCGCAGCCAGCCGGGCACTTTCGCCTCGGCGCCCTCGACCAGCACCCACCCGAACTCGCCGTGCGCGATCTCCAGGGCTCGCCGCGCGCCGAGCAGCCTGTAGTAGCAGTCGTCGACGTCGAGACGGTGCCTGCCGCCGGAGCAGGGCAGCGGGATCGGCGCCCCGGGACGCGGCGGCACGCAGTTCAGGCAGTGGTCCGCGAGGAACTGCCGGAACTCGCGCTCCTGCTCGTGCGGATCACGGATCCGCTCCAGGCGCAGCCGCTCCCTGTCGACCCAGATCCGGCGCCGCCACCTCGGCTTGCGGGCACGCCCCGTACCCGACCCCTGGACCTCCACTTCGAGGACGGCCAGCAGGAGGAGCGGGATCCGGGCGACCACCCAGACGACGGGACCCCACACCCACTGCACGCAATAACGCGTCCAGATCCGCAGCGCCGACTTGGCCGCTCTGGGCTCCCACTTCTTGGTGAATCCACTGGTCATGCTGCTCATCCGAATGCCTCCAGCCCTCGATGGGCCAGATCCTTGTACTTCTCGTATTTGCCGTGCACCTCGTCGGAGAAAGCCGTCTCCGCCGATTCCACGAACTTGTATCCGCGGTAGGCGGTCTCGGCTCCACGCGAAACCCACGAGGTGGGGTCTATGAAGGTCTTGCCGTTCTCGCCCAGCTTCACGGCGTCCGCCAGACCAGGGATCTTACCCAGCGGAGTATGGTCGATGATTTTCGGGAAGAGATGCTCGTCCGCCCATTTGACGGGACTGGTCAGCGGCCTCTCGTATCGTGTGGCGTCACCGAAGACCCGCTCCGTGGCCATCGCCAGCCGGTCCTTGACGGAATCGGCCGTGACCCGGTATACCGCTTTACCTTCACCGAACATGCCCAGGAACTTCTTCGACTCCAGGAACACTTCGGCGTTCTTGGCCTTCCCCGCGATCTCCGCTATGCGCTCGGTCGCCTTGAAGGAATCGGCCCCGATCTCAACGCCCTTGAAGGCTCCTACGGCGACCTTGCCGCCCTTGATGAGATCGCCGAACGGTACGAATCCCGCGATGTCGAGGCCGATGTCGAGCCAGGAGCCCTTCTGCGCGCCGGCCGCCCAGCCCGCCGCGTGGAAACCGAGCGCCCCGGCGTTCAGGATCCGGCCCGCGATCTCGAAGACCACAGCGCCGATGACCGTCTCGGAGAACACGATGGCCAGCACATCGCACGCGGCGGCGGCCATCCCCAGCCAGTCACCGATCTTGTAGATCGTGTCGGCGTGCTTCTGGATCCACTCCCAGATGTCCCCGGCCAGGTCCTTGATCCTGTCGCCGAGCCCGTCGAGCGCGTCCATGAACCGGTCGAAGAGACCGGGTTTGTCCGGGGCACCCTCCGCGGCCCTGCGGATGGCTTCGGCGGCGGCCCGGGCCGCCTCCTCGTGGTCGCTCAGCAACTGCTGGGCCTTCTTGATGACGGCGTTCAACTCGCCGGTGGCCTCGTCGACCCGCCCGACCGCGTGATCGAGCCGCCGCTGGGCGTTGTCCAGTGCCGCCTCGGTGTCGAAGGTCTTCCCCGCGAGGAGGAGGTCGGGGTTGGCCTGCGCCTCCTCGAGCAGACGGCGGGCCTCCTCGGCCTCCCGCTCGTACCGCGCGGCGAGCGTCTGGAAGTCGGTGAGCCGGGAGTGCCACCGGTTCAGGGCCTGCGCGGCATCGATCAGCGAACTGTGGCCGTCGGCAAGGTACTTCGGCAGCTCCCCGACCTTCTTGGCGAAGCCGGACGCCGCGTCGCCCTCCCACACGCCGTCGGACTTCCCGACCTTGGTGAGCGTGCCGTGGACGTCGTTCAACTGGTTGCCCACCCTGCCGAGGGTGGTGACCAGCTGCTCCACCGACGCCGGCACACCTGGTGCCGGATCGAAGCCGAGCGCGTCGTACGTCTGTGTGCTCATCGTGTACGTCCTCCTCGACGCGGTCAGCCGAACGGGGTGGGGGTGGGGGTGGTGGCCGCGGCGGGGAGGGGCGCGCGGTCGCCTGGCCGCGCCCCGTCCTCGTCACCGCCGTCGTTGCCGTCGAGGTCGTCGTTTTTGAATACGACGGTGTCGGCGATGTCGGCCAGGACTGCCTGGTACGTGTACAGGTCCTGGACGTCGGCGGTGCTGAGCGACATCAGGAGGACCCGGTCCTCCGCGGGGAAGGGCACCCAGATCTCCGTACGCACCGAGAATCTTTCCTGCTCGCCCTCCGGCAGCTCCCAGACCGAACGGGTGCCTGCCACGTGTACGACGGCGGGTCCGGCCGGCAGCCGAACGGGCAGCACGTCTCCCCCGTCCTGGCCGCGCGCCAGCGTCTCTGCGATACCGGCCGCCGCGAGCATGGGATCCGGGTTGTCGAGGTCCTGGACGCTGACGAGCAGGGTGCAGCGGCTGACCCGCTCGGGTGGCTCAGTGCCGTCGGCGGTGCCGCCGACGGGGAAGATTCCGATCGCGCTGTAGACGGCCCCCTCGGCCGCCAGGTGCTGCGCGTTCGCCCCGTACAGGGCGGCGGTGAGCAGGCGCAGGGGCTCCCGCTCCTCCTGGTCACCCCAGTAGTCATGGGCGAACGCGGCCATGTCGGCGTCGAAGGCGGGGCCTTCGGTGGCCAGGCCGAGGGGGATCTGGTGGAACTCCGACTGCACCTGGAAGTGGAACGCCGGTGGGGTGGATGTCCTGGGGGCGGGGTCCGATGTCGGCGGGGTCGGTATGGAGGGGTCCGGTGCGGTGGGGTCCGGTGTGGAGGGGTCCGGTGTGGAGGTCACTTCCCGTCAGCCTTCCCCGACGGGGTGAACGCCTGGGCGATCTGCTCCTCGAGAGTCTCGTAGACCTTCCGGGACTCCGAGAGACCGTCGGTGACACCGGACGTGGCGTCGGCGATGAGCCCGATCCCGTAGCCCCACCTGTCCTGGAACTCGTCGCAGGCCGCCTCCAGGTCGGCGTAGCCCGAACCCTTGGGACCGATGTCCTTGAGCTGCTTCATCGCCGAACGCATGTCGTCGGCGGACTCCCCGAGCTGCGTCACGAGCCGCGCGAGCGCCTCCAACTCGACCTTGTAATAGCCGGGCATCCTTGTTGTGCTCCCCGTTGCTGTCGCGTGTCGGCACCTGGGCCGAAGAAACAGCTGGCGATGGTACCGATGAGGTCACCCGGCACCGCACGCGCCCCGGCATGGACACAGCGTCTTCACGCGAGACGGCGGCCCGGACGCGAGGTCTGCCCGGCAGACACCCGGCAGACCTTGCGCCGACCACGAGACGCGGTGATCACGATCTGCCGTGATCACGACCGAGGACGACTACTCCTTCGGGGCTTCCACGACCGAGCCGGAGGGCGCCTGCGCGTCCACCGTCGTACCGAAGTCGGAGTACGCGATGTCCGGCATGTCGTCGCGGGTGCTGTCCTCCTTGAAGAAGTACGGCTTGCCCGTGGTCGCCACATACCAGGTGACCGACTCCCCGTTCGACGCCAGGACGACGGACACCGCCGGCTGACCGTCCACGGTGGTGACCTTCCCCTTGGTCACCTTGGTGTCCGCGTCGAGCTTGTCGGGCGCGGTCAACTGCTCCTGGTGGCACCAGCTGCCGAGCTTCTGCATCAGCACGTTGCTCGTCGTCCCGTGGAGCCACTTGTCGGTGGAGAGCAGCTTCTCGCCGAGCGCCTCGTTCATCCCGTCGGCGAACTTCGAGTCGGGCTTGGCCCAGACCTCGGCACCCTTGCGAACGACCTGGAAGGAGCCGCTCTTGGCCACGTCGACGGTACCGACGCACCCCGTGGCGGAGAGCCGCAGGTCGCTGGTCGCGCCCGCACGGGACATCTTCTCGTGGAAGGACCCCGCCTCGGCGTTGGTCTTCGTCCCCGTGTCGTAAATCTCCTTGGCGGAGAGCTTCTCGACGCCGTTCGGCTCGGCGGCGGGGCTGGCTTTCGCACTCGCCGACGAACCGTCGGCCCCACTCGCGGACTTCACGGCGTCGCTCTGGCAAGCCGCGAGAGACACCACTGCGGCGGCGGAGAAGACCGCGATGGCAGCGCGCCGGAAGGAAAGGACGTGCGTGTGCACAAATACCCCCGTGGTATTCGGTTGCGGGCAATCTTTCATGATCATTCAATCAGCGAACGGGGGCCCGCCCGCACCCGACCGTCACGCCCTGTGAAGGACCGTCAACTCCCGTCAGCCAACCGTCGACACAGCCGGCACTAGGCCCAGAGCGCCTGGACAAACCCGGAACGACAGCTCGGTGGGGCCGCCACAGCCACCTACCCTCACGAAGATTTCACATCACCCATCACGGAAATCCACTGCATACGGGGCGCCCTCCCCGAAACAGTGCCGTGCGCCAACCCCTCACAGTTCTCGGCACGCTGCAACTCGAACTATGTCCGTGAGAGAGAACGCACGACAGAAAACACTCAGGGTCTACGCGAACGCAGTCTGCGACAGCGAGCCGAGAACTAAGCGCACTGCTCTGCACCCAGCACACAGCGACGGCATGGACACAGGTGCCCATGCCGCCAGCCGGCCACGTTCAAAGAACGTGCCACCTCCTACCCGTCGCTACTGCTGGGGCGGCCACTGGCCCGGAGGCGGGGTGGGCTGCTGGTAGGGGTTCTGCTGAGGTTGAGCGGCCTGCTGGTACGGGTTCTGCTGAGGCGGAAACGGCTGCTGCCCGTACTGCGGGTACGCGGCCGGCCCACCAGGCCCACCGCTCCCGTTCTTGTTGCGCCGCGACAGCTTCACGATCAGGAGAACGATGAGACCAACGACGACCAGAGCGACGACACCGAGGGCAACGAAGAAGAGCATTTGCTTTTGGTTTGCCTTTTCAGTTTCGCCAGAAGACTCGCTATCAGAATTTCCGGAACTTGGAGCTGAGGAGGTTCCAGAAATGGACTGCGGAACTTTCAGTGGCCCGTACTTCGAACCTGCCGGGATATTTTCAGTCAGTGCAGCAAACGGGCGAATAGCACCATAGCCATACTTCTGATCCGGTAGGGAAGTACCTTTCACAGAGGAAGGAAGAACAGCAGTCTTGACAAGACGATTCGCGATCTGCCCGGCCGTCAAATCAGGATACTTCGATCGCAAGAGAGCAGCCGCAGCAGATACGAAAGCAGTCGAGTTTGAAGTTCCATCCCCGATGCGCAGCCGATTCCCCGGCGACCCTGCTCCCACAATGCGTGTAGCAGGCGCATTCAGCATGACCTCTGGTCCGTAGTTTGAGTTCGCCCAGTGCTCACCAGACTTGTCCACACCGCCGACCGCCACAACACCAGCAGCATTCGCAGGAAACGGCAGATCGGGGCCGATTCCATCATTTCCTGCCCCCGCCACAATCAACACATCTTTATTGAGAGCATAATCGATGGCAGCAAGATCTTCAGGGGATGCGCTATTCTCGTACTGAGTGGTCACGAGGGTCATGGAGATGTTAATGACCTTCGCCCCGTGATCGACCGCATAACGAATCTCGTCGGCGAAGCCAGAACCATCTGAAATATTAACACGAATGGGGAGAATTTTGGCCTCTGGGGCAAGACCCATGACACCATCAGCTCCGCCCGCACCATGCCCGTGACCGGCGATAATGGAGGCCATCTCGGTTCCATGATCTTCACCGTCTGGCGAGGCATCATCGTCGTCATCGACGAAGTCTTTGCCCTTGAGGACGTTACCCTTCAGATCCTCGTGCGCGGCATTGACCCCATTATCAATAACTGCAACCGTTACACCTTTCCCCTTGGAAATCTTCCAGACGGATTCGGCTTGCAGCGCGTCCAATGCCCACTGATCGCGTCTGGTCTGATCCGCGGAAGCAGCGGGAGCCGCTGCGAAGATCAACGCGCCAGTCACAGCCGTAGCACTCAAGGCACGCACCGTTCGCGTAAAGGCCATCCCGTCTTTCCTCTCCGGTTACCACACGTGGGCGTGACCCGAAGGCCACGCCCACGCATCCTGTCACGAGCCCATGAGCGTCAAACGACTACTCGATGACGCGCGGCGCCGCATTCGTCTGCGGGGCCCAGGTCTCCTCGTCCTCGATCAGGTAGTCGGGACGCTCGCCCTCGCGCTGCTCTTCGTCCTCCGGGCGACCCTTTCGGCCTCCAGGAGCGCCGACCATTCCTCCCTTGCGGACGGCGTTGGCTCCCCGGCCTGCGGCGCCGCGGCTGCCGTGCAGGCCCGAGCCGCCGGCCGTACCCCTGCCTGCGCCTCCTGCGCCGGCCTTGGGTGTGCCACCGACCACGCCGCCACGCGATGCGCCACTGGCACGCGCGGCACCGGCCCTGGCGCTACCCGCGCCGCCTACGCCTCCGGCACCTGTGCGTCCTGCCATGCCCGCGGCTCCAGCGCGGGCGGCGCCAGCTCCAGCGGCAGCACCGCCAACCGCGCCTCCTACGAAGCCTGCGCCACCACCGAAGCCTCCACCGGCAGCGGCTCCGCCGCCAACCGTGCCAGTGCCGCCCATTGAGGGCGCTCCGGTTCGACCACCAGAAATACCGTCAATCGCAGTGCCAACCTGAGGTTGCGCGGTGGTCGGCTTGTGTCCGCCACCTGTAATGCCTGACGGCGGAGTTACAGACTTCGCAGAGCCAATCGGGGTCGCCTGTCCTGTGCGAGCTGTGCCTGTGGCTACACGCTGCGGACTTCGCGTCGCGCTCTCCGTCGGTACAACCACGGGTGCTGGTGCCACGCCACCCGGATCCCCGGGATAGTCCTCATCTTGGCTGACCTGCTTGCCCTTTTGCCAAGTCCCCATCTCCGCAGCCCGGCTGTTATAAGCCGCCCCCAGCGCCTCCATCTTCACGGCCATGCGGAGTTGTGCCTCGCGGCCCTCCGACAGGCTGCCCGCGTTGTTGTCGAGGGCCTCCTGGGAGCCGGCGCCGCTCTTCAGGGCGTTGTTCGCGCCCGAGTCGTCGCGGTCGCCCATGTTGCCGATGTAGTCGAGTGCGCTGGAGACCTTGCCCGGCTTCTCCATCGCCAGGACCTCGGGCTTGATCTCGTCGAGCTTCGCGGCGGCGCCCCGGAGGGACACCGATGTGTTGTCGGCGTACTTGGAGCTGTCGGTGATCTTCTTGCTGATCACCTGCGCCCGCGCCTTGAACAACTCCGCGCTCTCGCCTTCCCAGTGGGCGAGGACGTGCTGGACAGCCGTCTCGAGGCTCTCCTTGATCCCGCCGCTTCCGACGAGGTCCTTGCTAAGTGCCGTCCAGGCGTCCGCGACCCTCCGTACGGTTCCCGGGTCGGCGTCGCGGACCATGGCCTTCATCTGGTCCATGTCGTAGTCGAGCCCGAACGGCGTGGTGTGCTTCGCCGAAATGCACTGATTCGGCGCGACGTACTCGAAGTCGTCGATGTCCTTGTCGCCCATGTCTACATCCCCCTCATATCCACGAAGCAGGACACCTCGTCACTTCCTGTTGAACGCCGCATAGTTCTCCGCCTCAGCATCGCTGTATGCGTCATGCGTCTTCTTCGTCTTCGTCCCGAAGTCGTCCAGCACCTCTTCCAGGTGCGCGACGATCTCGTAGAGACGTTCCTTCATCGCTTCGTGCGCGTCGTACAGCGCCTTGGCCTCGCCGAAGCCCGTCCCGAGCGCACCCTGCGGCAGATACGTATTGCCCATGCAACTCGTCTTCGACGTGGTCATGTCCTTGATCACGCCGTTCAGCTTCGTGATCGTCCCCTCGATCTCGCTCAGATCGACCTTGTACTGCTCAGCCATACTCAGCTCCCCGTTGACTCCACGTTGTTACCCACACCCTGCTTGCGGCGCCAGTCGCTCAGTACTCGGCCGCCCCCGAACAACAGAAGCACCACAGCGAACCCGGCGGCAACCACGTACAACGCGTAGCGCTCGGTGCGTTGTTGTGGTGTTTCTCCCAGGATCAGCGTCGCGGCCTGGACGTTCGCGGCGTCGCCCGCCGCGTTGACCGGGTCGGCCTTGGGGCCGTCCGCGGACGGGGGCGTCGTGTCGTCGTTGACCGCGGCGGCCGGGTCGATGACGCCCCAGCCCACGAAGTCGTCGCGGCCCGGCTTCGCGCGGTCCGCGGTCTGCTCGATCTGGGTGATGACCTGCTTGTACGCCCAGTCGGGGTGCTTCGCGCGGATCAGGGCCGCGACACCCGAGACGTACGGCGCGGCGAAACTCGTGCCCTGGTCGACGCACTGTCCGCCCACGGGGACCGTGGAGACCATGTCGATGCCCGGGGCCGCGACGCCCACGAAGTCGCCCGACTGGGAGAAGGGGGCGCGGGCGTTGTTGCGGTCGGAGGCGGCGACCGCGAGGACACCGGGGTAGGCCGCGGGGTACGTCTTCTCGCTCTTGCCGTCGGCGCCGTTGTTGCCGGCCGCGGCGACGATCAGGACGTCCTTGTCCTGGGCGTACTTCACGGCGCTCAGGAAGGCCGCGTCGACGTCCGCCGGCATCTTCGACGCCGTGTCCTGCGAGATGTTGATGATGTCCGCGCCGTTGTCGGCCGCCCACCTGATCGCCTTGATCATCGTGCCGACATTGCCGCTGCCCTGGTCGTCGTTCTGGCGGATCGGGATGATCGTGGCCTCCGGGGCGAGTCCCACGAAGCCGGTGCCGTCGAGCTTGCGGGCCGCGATGATGCCCGCCACCTTCGTGCCGTGGCCCACCGTGGGGTCGGTCTTGCCGTTGCCGCCCTTGTGCAGGTAGTCCGTGCCGTCCGCCACCGCGCCCTTGAGCTGGGCGTTGACGATGTCGACGCCGGTGTCGATGACGGCGACCTTGACGCCCTTGCCCTTGGTGTTCTGCCAGAGCTGGTCCAGGACGATGCGCTGCAGCGACCAGGGCGTGCCCTTGATGAGGTCGGACGGGAACGAGCAGCTGGTGTTGTCGACCTTGAAGCGCACGTCGTCGTCGGAGGAGTCGGAGAAGTCGGAGGAGTCCGCGGAGTCGGCCAGGACGGTCCGCACCCGCTCCTCGGACGCCGCCACAGCCACGCCCGCGCCGGGAAAGCCAGGCGCCATGCCCGCCAAGGGCAACCCACAGGCCAGCACGGCCAACGCGGCACTCCCCGCGGCGGCTCGACGCCCAAGATCCCGACACCCAACACCCCGGCGCCCAACACCCGCACGCACAGCGCGCGATGCCCCCGATCCCACTGCTTCCGTCCTCCCGTTGTGTTTCCGCACGGAACGCACGGACCGGAAAATCCGTACGCCCCGTCAACCGCCGATGGGGGCGAGCGCGCTCAACGCGCACCCGCCCCCATCAAGCGATCACGTCAGCCGTTCCAGATGGAGGCGTTCTTCGACTCGGTCGCCTGGTAGTTCTGCGCGGCGCCGTCGAGGGCCTTGGCGATGGCCTCCAGCGTCTGCTGCATGGAGGCGGCGCGCTGGTCCCACTCGGCCTGCTTGGCGCGGTAGGCCTCCTGCGCCGAGCCTTCCCAAGTGGTGGCGATCTGGCGGACGTTGCCCTCCAGGTCGTCCAGCTGCTGGCGGATCCGGCCCGCGGTGCTGCGCACGTCCTGCGCGGCCTGGGAGATCGT
The DNA here is from genome assembly GCF_040643855.1 of Streptomyces sp. NPDC047072. Taxonomy (NCBI): domain Bacteria; kingdom Bacillati; phylum Actinomycetota; class Actinomycetes; order Kitasatosporales; family Streptomycetaceae; genus Streptomyces; species Streptomyces sp. NPDC047072. Next base: position 36,754 of record NZ_JBEYVC010000082.1, read on the forward strand.
GGCGAAATTGACGAGAATCTGCCCGGACATCTCTTCTATGTCTCCTCAGATGTGTGGATGGTCGGTCTCGGCCGTGCGCCGTGGCGCACGGGGCCGGTCATCCGAACGGGGACTGGGCCGCGATGTTCTGGATGGACGCGTGCTGCTCCTCTTCCGAAGCCGCGTAGGCCTTGGTGCTCTGGTCGATCGCTTCCTTGATGTCCATCAGGATCTGGTTGATCTTGGTGGCATCCTGGTTGACCTGGTTCTGCAGGTTGTTGTACGCGGTGGCAGCCGAGCCCTTCCAGCCGCCCGTGATCGTGTCGATCACGGTCTGCAGCCGGCGGATCTCGGACTGGATCGAGGAGCTGACCGTGGAGATCTGGCCGCTGAAGCGGACCATGCTCTCCTCGGTCATGGTGAACTGCTGTCCAGCCATCTGTTGTCCCCCATGAGACGTAGGTGTTGTGACTGGACCAGACCAGGCGCATCACCACCGAAGGGCGGCAGGCGTATCCAATCTGATCCGGTTCCACTCTAGTCGCATCCACCGACAGAACGAACATCAGATGCGTCCTGTAGCTGGATCGCGATGAACTCAACTCACCTTTTTCACAAGTGCGTTTGTTCAGTGAGAAACGAAAGTCGCAGCGCGGCCGTCGCCGGTTTTACGACCCCTGCGCCTGCTCGGCGTTGCCGCTGCTGAGTTCCGGACCGGCGGCCAGCAGGTCGGCCCACGCCGCAGGCACCGAGACGGGGCGGATCTTGCCGTAACCGAGGCGCACCTGCGAGCTGTTGGTCTGCTGCTGTCCGTCGGTGTCGGCCTTCTCGCCGCCCGTGACCTCGCTGTCGTTGCGGGCGGGGATGGAGTACCGCAGGCCGGTGTCGGTCACCAGGAAGGTGCTGCCGCCGCCCGCGTCGGTGCCCGTGACCCGCTTGAAGAGCAGGCCGCTGCCGGGCGAGACGTAGGTGCGCGAACCGCTCTGGGAGACGTCCTTCGGGTAGTCCTTGCCGGTCCAGACCGTCATCAGCGGCAGACCGGTCTGGTCGTTCTTCTGCCCGCCGTGCCACACGCTGCAGGAGACCTTGTCCCCGCCCTGCTCCCAGTACTTGTTGGACTGGGTCACCGGCTCCCTGGGCCACTTCATCTCCGACATCCATTCACCGTCCGCCGGGTGGATGGAGTTGAACTGCACATTCATCGGCTTCGGGTCGGCGCCGCCGTACACGGAATTGATCCATGTGCTGCGCAACCACATCTGGGCGGTGAAGTCCGAAATGGGCTGGATCTTGTCCTTCAGGACGATGTACTTCTGCCGCCCGGCACCCGAATCGGCTTCGAGGACCATGCCCACCTTGCCGAGGGTGGGGCCGAGGGAGTCGACCTGCGCCGCGGCTCCGGCGTCCTTCAGCTCGGGGAACTGGAGGCTTCCCACGACGTTCAGCGTCTTGACGAAGTCCGCGCTGACCTTCTGCGGCTCCGCACCGTCGCCGAACACCGCGCGCTCGATGTCCTGCGCGGTGTTGCTGTCGCCGTTGAGCCGCCACAGGTCGCCGCCGATGAGGTAGGCGTTCCCGTCCGAGGTCACCATGTAGCGGGGGCCGAACCCGATGGTCGGGTCCGTCGGTCCCTCGACGTACAGGACCTTCTTCGAGCTCAGCTGCCCGCTGTTCTCCAACAGCTTCTTGTTGTCGCTCTTGTCCAGCACGTACGTCGCGCTGACCGGCTGCTTGTCCTGCCCCGGCGCCTCGCACAGCGCCCACGTCTTGGCCGTCTTCGCGTCGTCCGCCGAGGGCAGCCGGTCGGGGGCGAAGGGGATGCCCACGGTCGCGCCCATCGGGTACTTGCTGTTGTCGAGGACCGATTCCTTGACCTTGAGGACCTGGGGGTTCTCGCCGTTCAGCAGCAGCTTGGCGGAGGCCATGTTGAGCACGGGGTGCAGGCTGGCCTTGCCGTCGCCCTTGGTCTTCACCAGCACGTAACGCGTCGTCGACTCGCTGCCGACCAGGATGTTCTTGCCCTGTTCGTCCCAGCCCTTGGGCGCGGTCGGGCTGAGCATGCCCCACGCCCCGAACCCGATGAGCACCAGCGCCGCCACCCCGAGACTCGGCAGGACGGTCTTGAGGGGACGCGGCGCGGCCTCCTCCGAACCGTGCGGAGACGGCTGCAGAAACGCCGCCACCGTGCGCCTGCGCGCGAACGAGTAGGCGTTCAGCTCATCCCGACGTGTCGCCATCGTTGGGTCAACTCCCCGTTTTTTTCGCTTTTTTTCCGAATGCGGCCGGATGCGGAATTCCCCCGGAGCCGCCCGCAGCAATGGGACGTGCGGGGCGTTTGCTCTTGCAGGGGCCTCTACTATGCCGTGTGACGATCGCACCGTACGGTACGGGGTACGGTGATGCGCCGCCAGGTCATGTCGCGGCCAGACAATGCAAAGGGGTTGTACGGGGGATGAGTACTGCGACCAGGTCGCGGCGTCGGGACGGCGGCCGCCGTACACCACAGGGAACGGACGGAAACGGGGCACCGGCACAGCGGTCCGCGGCCCCCGCCCGGGTGGGCCCCGTCTCACCGTCCCTCGCCAGACGTCCCGGCAGCATCGGCCCCATCCGGGTCCAGCAGCTGGTCGGGTTCGAGCTGGCCGCCGCCGTGATCCTGATCGGCTGGCTGCTGCGCCCCATCGGCTTCACCGTCGGCATCGTGTTGGCCGTCCCGCTGGTGCTGGCCGGACTGCTGCGCCGGCGCGGCCGCCCGCTGCCCGAGTGGTTCACCACCGCCCGCGCCCTGCGCGAGCGCCGCAAGCGCAACTCCGAGCCCGTGCCGCCCGGTACCGACCCCGGCTTCGCGCCGGCCGTCGAGTGCGACCCGGCGCTGCGCACCTACAGCTTCCAGGACCGCCGCCAGCGCGAGATCGGCATGCTCGGCGACGGCACCTTCCTCACCGCGCTCGTCCAGGTGCAGGCCGCCGACACCCCGCTGCGGCCGGCCCACGGCAGCGGCGACATCCCCCTCGACCTGATCCACGGGCTCCTTGAGGTGGACGACATCCGGCTGGCCTCCGTCCAGATCGTCCAGCACACCCAGCCCGCGCCCGCCCCGCACCTGCCCCCGCAGGCGATGGCGGTCCGCTCCTACGGCCCCCTCCAGGCGCAGAGCATGACCCCGGGCCTGCGGCTGACCTGGGTCGCGCTCAAGCTCGACCCGGAGCTGTGCCCGGAGGCCGTCCAGGCCCGCGGCGGCGGTATGGAAGGGGCCCGGCGCGCGCTGCTGCGCACCGCCGACCACCTGGCCAGCCGGCTCATGGGCGCCGGTCTGCAGGCCAAGGTGCTCAGCGAGTCGGACATCAACGCGGCCATCGCGACCTCCAGTTGTGTCAATCCGCTCGCCACGACCGGCGGTGCCGCCCTGGACGGCAGCCGTTCGGGGCGTCGTACGGCGGAGTCGTCCCGGACCTGGCGCTGCGACGACCGGCTGCACACGACGTACTGGGTCTCCCGGTGGCCCCAACTGGGCGCCGGCGGAACGTCGTTCCCGCGGCTGGTCGGTGCGCTGACCTCGGCGCCGACGCTCGCCAGCACCTTCTCCCTGACCATCAGCAAGCGGCGCGGCAGCACCCTGGCGCTGTCCGGGCACGTCCGTCTGACCGGTCGCGGTGAGAACGAACTGGGCGAGGCCGCCCAGCACTTGGAGCGGGCCGCGGCCGCCTTCAAGACCGGTCTGGTGCGGCTCGACCGTGAGCAGCTGCCCGGAGTCCTCGCCACTCTGCCGCTGGGAGGTACCCGCTGATGTCCGCTCCCACCGTTCCCGCCTCCGGCCGTTCCGGCTTCGGGTCCTCGGCGCCTGGGCTGCCCGGACAGCGGCCCGGTCATCTCCCGCGCAGCCCCGAACCGGCCCGGCAGGGCCCCGAGCGCTCGCTGCGCACCGCCTTCGGTCTGCTCGGTCCGCGGCGCGAGCGTCATCTCGTGGACGCCGACGTGCTGGACCGTATGACGCTGCCGCTCGGCGACGACGGCGTGATCCTCGGCATCGACCCCGACAACCAGCCGGCGGTGCTCGGGCTGTGCCGGCCGAGCCGGCTCGACGTGGTGCTCGTGGGCGGCACCTGGATGGCCCAGGTCATCGCGCTGAGGGCGGCGGCGATCGGCGCGCGCGTGGCCGTCGAGACCGCCCGTCCGCAGCTGTGGGCGCCGATGGCGCAGGCGGCCGGCGGCGGCCAGCAGTGCGTGACGGTGCACCAGGTGGGGCGGATCGCCCCGCAGGGCCCGTCCCCCGCGAGCCCGGTGCTCATCATCCGCGACCTCGGCATCCGCCCGCCGCGCAGCCGTCTCACCACGGCGCCCTGGCAGTCGGTGCTGACCCTGCTCCCCTATCTCGGCCCCACCGCGCCGCGGCTGCTCGGCAACGCCGATGTCGTCGGGGTACAGCGGATCTCCCCGCAGGAGTCCGAGATCGTCGGCAAGACGATGCGGCTCGGGCAGAGCGACAGCCAGTCGCTGCCGTCCCTCGCCGACAACGTGGCGCTGTGGTGCACACAGAAGAGCAGGCAGTACGTGATGACCCAGCCCACCGACGCGGAGACCGGTCTGCTCGGGGCGCCCCGCCGGATGGACTGAGCGCGAGCGCGCATGGTACGGCCAACACGGCGTCACCGCAGGCGATTTCGTGAGCGGACGGCTACAGCGTGCGACCCTTCGCAGGCCAAGTAAGGTGAACCCGCACGAGGTTCGCTCACCAGAAAGGGCCCTGACCATGGCTGACTCGGGCAACGGCGCCAAGGAGACTCCTGAGGAGATCAAGGCGCGAAAGGCCAGAGAACGGGACGAGTTGTACGGTCTGGACATCTCGGGCGTCGAGTGGCACAGCGCTCCCGGCACCGAGGAGCACGAGGAGCGCGTCGAGATCGCGTACCTGCCGGACGGCGCCGTGGCCATGCGCTCCTCGCTGGACCCGGAGACCGTGCTGCGCTACACCGAGGCGGAGTGGCGCGCGTTCGTACTCGGCGCCCGCGACGGCGAGTTCGACCTGGAACCCGCCGCACAGGACGAAGGATCCGCGGCCCAGTAGCCGTACCTCGGTCGAGACGCGGCACAGCGCTCCGGGTTCAGCGGAACACGACGACGGCCGTGGGGCGGCGGGACGGTGCGCGAAAGCGCACAGTGGACGGGCCTGCCCTGCCGACCCCTACGGCGTTTACGCTTGAGACGGGTGCGACGTCAGAACCCACGGGTGGGTTGTTCGCGTCCAGGGACACCGGACGCATCGGACAACAGCAACGGCCGCGCCCAGCCCGGCACTTGAGTGCCTCTACGGCACAGAAGTGCTCGACCACACCAGGAGGAATTGTGCAAAGCGATCGGGACGGGCTGCGCGCGGGCTGGACCACGCCCAGCGATGACCAGTCCGACGCGGAGTCCGCCGTCGAGATGACGGGCGAGTTCACCATCGACTACGCCGCACCCGCCTGGTACACGCAGAACGCGGCGGCCGAGGCGCAGGCGGCGACCGCGCCTCCCGCTCCCGAACCGGTCGCACCTCCGGCGGCCCCCGCGCCCGCCCCCGCACAACCCGGTCCCGCCGTGCCGCCCCCGCCGCCGTGGTCGGGCGCGCCCGACCGGCCGACGCCCCCGCAGAGCAGTTACCCCCCGCCGCAGCCGCCCGTACAGCAGGGCTACGGCTACCCGCAGCAGGCCCCGCAGCCACCGCAGGCCGGTTACGGCTACCCCCAGCCGCCCGCTCCGCAGAGTGGTTACGGCTATCCCCAGCCGCCGACGCCTCCGGCCCCGGAGAGCGGCTACGGCTATCCCCAGCCGCCTGCTCCGCCCGCGCCCCAGCCTCCGGCGCCGCCGACCGGTTACGGCTACCCACAGCAGGCAGCCCCACCGGCACCGACCCCGCCCGCACCCCCGGCACCGACCCCGGCACCCCCCGGCCCGCCGACCGCGGCCACCACCCCGCCGGGTCCGCCCGCCGCACCCACTCCACCCACCGCGCCGACCCCGCCCGGTCCGCCCGCGGCACCCACTCCTCCGGGCCCGCCCGCGGCACCCGTTCCCCCGGCGAACGACAGCACCCCGGCCACGGCTCCCGACGCGCCCTCCCCGAGCACCGCCCCGGCGAGCGACGCACCGGAAGCCACCACCACGGACACGTCGTCCACCGACCCCGAGCCCACGTCCGCCGACCCGCGCGCCACCGACGAGCCCACGTCCCCGGACGAGGCCGCCGCCGCGCCCGACGCGGCCCAGGCCCAGGCCCAGCAGACGGCGGCCACGGACGCGAACACCCCGGACAGCACAGGCGCAGGCACCGCCACCGAGCCCGCCCCCCCCCCCCGCGGCGCCCGAGCCCCCCCCCCCCCCCCCCCCCCCCCCCCCCCCCCCCCCCCCCCCCCCCCCCCCCCCCCCCCCCCCCCCCGCCCCCCGCCCC